>DATENJ010000323.1:0-3508 GCA_035275125.1 Actinomycetes bacterium
GGCGGCGACCGCGTCCTGGTCGCGGGCGGCGCGGCGGCGGGCCAGCTCGGCCCGCTGCTCGCGCTCGACCTCGGCCGAGATGCGCAGGATCTCCAGCGGGGTCTCGTCCTCGGTGACGTGCTTGTTGACGCCGACGATGACCTTCTCGCCCTTCTCCAGCTGCTGCTGGTAGCGGAAGGCGGCGTCGGCCATCTGCTGCTGGAACCAGCCCTGCTCGATCCCGGCGAGCACGCCCTCCAGCATCCGGCCGTCGCCGAACCGGTCGATCTGGGCGAAGATCTCCTCGGCCCGCTGCTCCATCAGGTCGGTCATGTGCTCGACGTACCAGGAGCCGCCGAGGGGGTCGATGACGTTCGCGACCCCGGTCTCCTCCGCGATGACCTGCTGGGTCCGGAGCGCGATCGCGGCCGCCCGCTCGGTTGGCAGGGCGAACACCTCGTCGAGGGCGTTGGTGTGCAGCGACTGGGTGCCGCCGAGCACCGCCGACAGGGCCTCGATGGCCGTCCTGACGACGTTGTTGTCGGGCTGCTGGGCGGTCAGCGACACCCCGGCGGTCTGGGTGTGGAACCGCATCTGCATCGCCTTGTCGCTGGTGGCGCCGTAGCGCTCGCGCATCCACCTGGCCCAGATGCGCCTGGCCGCCCGGAACTTGCCGATCTCCTCGAAGAAGTCGACGTGGGCGTCGAAGAAGAACGACAGCTGGGGTCCGAGCACGTCCACGTCGAGGCCGCGGCGCTGGCCCAGCTCGACGTAGGCGAACCCGTCGGCAAGGGTGAAGGCCAGCTCCTGGGCGGCGGTCGCCCCGGCCTCGCGGATGTGGTACCCGGAGACCGACACCGGGTGGTACTTGGGCACCTCGGCCGCGCAGTACTCGAACAGGTCGCCGATCAGGCGCAGGTGCGGCTCGGGCGGGAACAGCCACTCCTTCTGGGCGATGTACTCCTTGAAGATGTCGGTCTGGAGGGTGCCGTCGAGCTCGGCGATGGTGGCGCCCTGGCGCTCGGCCGCCACCAGGTACATGGCGAACAGCATCGGCGCCGGGCCGGAGATGGTCATCGAGGTGGTCAGCTCGTCCAGCGGCAGGCCGTCGAACAGGATCTCCATGTCGGCCACCGAGTCGACCGCCACCCCGCAGTGGCCGACCTCGCCGAGGGAGCGCGGGTCGTCGGAGTCGCGGCCCATCAGGGTCGGCATGTCGAAGGCGACCGAGAGGCCGCCGCCGCCCTGGCCGATCAGGTACTTGTAGCGCTCGTTGGTCTCGCGGGCGTTGCCGAACCCGGAGAACTGCCGGATCGTCCAGGGCCGGCCCCGGTACATCGACGGGTAGACGCCACGGGTGAACGGGTACTGGCCGGGGACACCGATCGTGGCGGCAACGTCCCGGTCGGGGTGGTCGAGCGGGTCGTAGAGGGGGGCGACCTCCTCACCGGACAGGGTGGTGAAGTCGGCCTCGCGCTCCCGCCCGGCCGCGTACTGCTCCCGCCAGCGCTGGCGCAGCGCTCGGAGGGCATCGGGCCCGTCGGCTCCGGTCACGGCATCGTTGTCGGGCACGGTGGCCTCCTGGGTGGCCTGGCTGTTCCCCCGATTGTAGGCGCCGATCCCGGACGGCCGAGGGCCGGTCAGGCCGGGCGGCGGCCGACGGCGGTGAACAGCGGGGCGAAGACGGTCGGGGCGACCGGGGCCGCCTGGACCTCCTGGAACGCCCGGTCCCAGCGGCGGACGTCGTCCTCGGAGGCCACGCCGGCGGCCACCATCGCCTCCCTGGCCGCCCACGACGGCGGGCGGACCGACGGCGGCGGCTGGCCGATGAAGTAGGTGCCGCGGAACTCGAGCACCTCAAGGCCGGCCCTGGCCAGGCGGTCGGCCAGCCGCAGGCCGGCCCGGTTGTCGTCGCCCCTGGCGGCCCGGAAGGCGGCGTAGCGCTCCTGGAGGTCGGTCAGGTCGGCCTGCTCTGGCAGGGTCCGGACGGCCGTCCCGTCGACGTCGACCAGGTACAGGCAGCCGCCCGGGCGGACCAGGGTGGCCAGGTGGCCGACGATCGCGTCCTCGGCGCCGCCGTTGTGGGCGAGCACGTGGCGCAGCATCACCGCGTCCAGCGACCCGGGCTCCAGACCGGTGTGGTCGGCCCGGCCTTCGGCGACCGTGACGTTGGCGAGGCCAGCCGCGGCGACCAGGGCCTGGGCCGCGGCGACAGCCTCCGGGTCGGCGTCGACGGCCTGGACCCGGCCCTCGGGGCCGACGGCGTCCGAAAGGGCCGGCAGCATCGCCCCGGGGCCGCAGCCGACGTCGGCCACCGAGGCGCCGGGCGCGATCCCGGCCAGGTCCCACAGGTCGGCCTCGTCCACCCGGGCCTGGGTGGCCATCATCCGGTAGCGCTCGACCTCGCCCGGGTCGAGCTCCAGCGCGTAGCGCCGCTCCCCTGGCCCGCCCCCGCTCACGAGACGGTCACCGTGACCCGGAGCCGGAGGTGGGCGGTGAGCCCGATGGCGGCGACGTTCCGGTTCAGGGTCGACTGGCCCGATTGTGGGAACGGGACGGTCAGGTTGACCACCCGGGTCCGGGTCGGGTTGGGCTGGACCTGGTGAAAGAACCGCAGGGCCAGCGGGCCGGAGCGCTCCCCGGCGCCGAGAACGGCCGAGGGGAATGCGTACGGCTCGGAGACGGCCCGCGGCCCGGTGAGCCCGGGGCCAAGCGGGGTGAAGGTGGTGCCGCGGAAGGAGGTGGCGATCCCGCCGGTGCCGTTGGGGATGTCGAGGGTCAACTCCTGGACCTCGAGCACGACCCGCCGGAGCAGCCGCCGGGCGCTCAGGATGTCGCTGCTTCCGGTCCGGCCGTCGGCCGACTGGCCGGTCACCCGCATCGAGACCGGGCGGGTCGTCCGGGCCAGGGCCAACTTGATGCTGCCCTGGGAGGCGAGCCCGGGGAACTTGAGCTGGTGGCCGCTCGGCCCGCCGAACCCCCACTGGAGCACGGCCGAGATCGGCTCGGAGGCCTCGTAGCGGACCACCACCCCGTCCTCGAGCCGTTGGGCCACGCGGGCCTGGACGCGCAGGCCGGAGGTGGTGCTGGTGGTCGACGACGAGCTGGTCGAGGAGGTCGAGGACGCCGGCTCGGAGGTCGAGGTCACGGTGGTCTCCGGGATGGTCGTCGGCCCGGCCGCCGCCGGCTCGCCGCCGGGGTCGCCGGCCAGCAGCAGGCCGCCGACCACCCCGCCAACCGTGGCCAGCACGCCCAGCACGATCAGGACGACCAGGAGACGTCTACTCACTGCGGGCTCCGCGGTTGGGGCGCTGGGGGGCGCCAGAAAGCTGCCGGGGATAGCCTATCGCGACCGATGCACTCCCGAGGCCTGCCGGCGGCGGTCGTGGCCGCCGCCAACGACCGCGAGGGCGGCGCCATGGAGGTGGCCGCCACCGCCCTCGACGGCCTGCTCGAGGTGGCCGCCGACCGGGGCCTGCTCGAGGAGGCCGTGGCCGTGCTGCTGGCCGGTCAGCCCGCCATGGCCCCC
>DATENJ010000324.1:0-2713 GCA_035275125.1 Actinomycetes bacterium
GACAAAGAGCCAGGCGCACGGCGGGTCGGGCGGTGTTGCCGCCAAGGGCCAGCCTTCGTCGCCCGGGACCAGGAACCGCAGGCCGAGCGCGTCGAGCCGCGCCGCCACAGCACCGGGCTCTGGGCTATGCGCTCGAAGCAGGCTCGCGGGGTCCCTTCCCTCCGCCAGCCGGGTCGCCACCGCAGCCGGCAACGGCCCCGGGGTGGCGGCGAGCGACAACAGCACCGCCCGCTCCCCTACCCGAGGAGTCCACCAGGGCGGACGACCCTCACTGCCCCTCACGGATGGCCGGCCCAGGTCTGGTTCATACGAGCTGGGCCTCGCGGTCGCCAATGATCGGGAGGTGTCGCAGGCTGAGAGCCTCCTTGAGGTGGTGGTCCTCGACCCGCTCGGAGCCGGCGAGGTCGGCGACCGTCCGAGCGACACGCAGGGCGCGGTGGAACCCACGGGCGCTGAGCCCCAGCCGGTCGACGGCAGCCATAAGGATGCGGCGGGCCGGCGGGGTCACCTCGCAGTGGACAGCCACGTCGGCCGAGGCGAGCCGGCCGTTCTCAACGCCTTGGCGGCTGCGCTGGAGCGTGCGGGCGGCCAGGACCCGCGCCCGGACGGCCGCGGTTGGCTCGGCGTCGGGGGCGCGGGTGAGCTCGTCGGCGGTGAGCCGCTCGGCGTGGACGTAGAGGTCGATGCGGTCCAGCAGCGGCCCGGAGAGCCGGCTGGCGTAACGGTGCAGGTCGTACAGGCTGCAGCGGCAGGCGAACCGACTATCCCCCAGGTGCCCGCAGGGGCATGGGTTGGCCGCCGCGATCAGGGCGAAGCTGGCCGGGAACCGCACGCTGGTCATGGCTCGGGAGACGGTGACCTCACCCTCCTCTAGAGGTTGACGTAGAGCCTCGCAGGCGGCCCGGGAGAACTCCGGCAGCTCGTCCAGGAACAGCACGCCGTGGTTGGCCAGCGAGACCTCGCCCGGACGGGGGACCTGGCCGCCGCCGACGAGCCCAGGGACCGAGATCGCGTGGTGGGGGGCGCGGAACGGACGGACCCCGATGAGGCCGGCGTCGGGGCCGAGGAGCCCGGCGGCCGAGAACACCTGGGTGACCTCGAGCGCCTCGTTCTGCTCGAGTGGCGGCAGCAGGCCGGGGAGGCGCCTGGCCAGCATGGTCTTGCCGGCGCCGGGCGGGCCGGTCAGGAGCAGGTTGTGGGCGCCGGCGGCGGCGATCTCGAGCGCTCGGCGGGCCTGGCGCTGGCCGCGGATGTCGGCCAGGTCCTCGACCGAAGGGATCGACGGGTCGGGCGGCGGGCCGGGACGACCGAGGTCGGTCCGGCCGGCCAGCCACTCCCCAACCTGCCCGAGCGAGGTCGCGCCGGCGACCCGCAGGCCGGGGACTAGCGCGGCCTCGACCAGGTTGGCCTGAGGGACGACGAGGAGCCGGGCACTGGACCGGCGGGCGGCCATGGCCGCGGGGAGCACCCCCTTGACCGACCGGACGTCGCCGCCCAACCCAAGCTCGCCAATGGCCCACAGGCCCTCCAGGGCGGTCGGCGAGACCCATCCGGCGGCGGCCAGCAGGCCAATCGCGATAGGCAAGTCGAACCCAGAACCCTGCTTGGGCAGGTCGGCCGGCGGGAGGGACACGGTGATGCGCCGATCCGGCCACTCGTATCCGGTGTTGCCGAACGCCGCCCTGAGCCGATCCCGAGCCTCCAGTACGGCCGTTCCACCGAGCCCGACCACAGTCACCGCGGGCAGGCCGCGGCCGATGTCGACCTCGACCCCGACCGGGTGCGCGGTCAGCCCGACGAGTGCGGCCGTGGCCAGCCGGGCCAGCATCCTCACAGCACTCCCATCAGATGCTCGACCCGCGGCTGGCCGCGACGGGGCCAGACCACGGTCACGACGTCGAAGCGGACGCGGCAGGGCCGGTGCGGGGTCGCGCGCAGGTAGGCCCCGGCGAGGCGGCGGAGCTGGGTCTGCTTGGCGGCGTTGACGGCGGCCGCCGGGGTGCCGTAGCCATCGCCGCGCCTGGTCTTGACCTCACAGAACACGAGCAGACCGGGGGCCTCGGCGACCACGTCGATCTCACCTGTCTGGCAACGCCAGTTGCGGGCCACAATCCTCAGCCCGGCTGCGGTCAGCCGGGCACAGGCGAGCGCTTCGCCGCGCCGCCCCAGTTCGCCGCGATCGGCGGGGTGCTTGGTGGGCATGGGCGCACCCTAGCCGCCGGGACACCCGAAAAGGACGACCCTGCCGAGAATGTGGAAAAGTCCTCCGCCGGCCGTTCTGGACCCGCCCGACCCGGTCTCCTGGGTGAGCTCCTGCCGGCGACCGGGGCCTTGAATACCGTCTCGAGAGCGACCACCCTAGGCCTGTGGAGAACACGCGAGCACTGTCGTCCCGCCGGGATATGTTCCTCGACGAGCGCGGGACCGGCTTGCGCGTCACCTGGCATCCGGAGCGGGACCTCGTCGTGCTGAGCGTCTGGCAGGACGACAGCTGCGTCGGAACTTTCCGGATGTCGGTGCAGGACGTCCCACGCCTCAGCGGGCTGCTGGCGGCAGCACTCGGCGACTGGGTCGACCAGACCGGCCCGTTCCCAGGGACCGGCGGTGCTCCCGGGACCGGCGGTACGCCTGGGACCGGCGGTGCTCCCGGGCCCGGCGGTACGCCTGGGACCGGCGGTGCTCCCGGGCCCGGCGGTACGCCTGGGACCGGCGG
>DATENJ010000325.1:0-4168 GCA_035275125.1 Actinomycetes bacterium
CGGCCAGATGGCCCTGGGGCGTCATCGGTCCCGTGCGGGCGGTCGAGTGGGTGTGCCCTGACAGGACAATGTCGGCGTGGAAGTGGTTCAGGGTCAGCCAGAACTCGTGGGTTGCCGGGTCGTCGGCGAAGAACCAGGTCCCCCAGCGCTCGTGGTGCCAGATGGCGATGGAGCATTTCTGGCCGCTGTGCTGGCCGCCGTGGCGGCGCTGCTGGGCGAAGCCGAGCCAGGTGAGCTGGGGCGAGCCCCGCCCGCAGGCCGGGGTCTGGACATCTCCGGTGGCACCGCCGGCCCGGCCGCAGTTGCTGTTGAGCACCAGCACGTACCAGCCGTTGGGCAGGTCGAAGTCGTAGTAGCCCAGATCTGGCCGGCAGGGCGGGTTCAGGCGGGTGCATTCCAGGTTGGCCAGGTTGTCGGCGAAATACTCCTGGAACCCGGGCGAGCCGGGGCCGGGGTCGGCGGCGTCGTGGTTGCCCTCGGCGGGGCGGATCAGCCCCTTGATCCGACCCCAGCTGCCGTCGAAGCCGATCGCGGAGTGGAACATCGCCCCCGAGCCGGTCTCGTACTGGTTGTCGCCAAGGGTGAGGACGAGGTCCGGGTGGGCGGCGAGGATGATCTCGCTGGTGGCGTGGTCGTCGACCTTGGTCTCGTTGGTCGGGGGGCTGATGTCGCCGCTGGACATGACGACGACCGCGCCGGCTTGCAGGCCGAGGTGGGCGTCCCGGTAGGCGGGGCCGAAGCTGGCCGCGGCCGGCTCGGCGACCCTGACCGCCGGGACGGCCACCAGGGCGAGCATGAGCACCGCGAGCCCGGTCAATGTACTTCGCATACGCCAGCCCTTTTCCACCAATGGGCGGGCCGGCCGTCATTGGCCGGGCGGTACATGCTGGCCGATATTAGCAAGAACCCTAGGCCGGTATAAGGGCCTAGATTGGCCTCACGTGATCATCGCCGCGTTCTGCACGCAAGGCGAAGGATTGCCAACGACTATTTGGAGAGACTAATTTGGACATCCAGTGCCGACCGACCACATGGCCGCGGCTGCTACGGCGGCTAGCCGACCGGGTCCCCGACCCGGGTGACGACCCAGATGCCGTTGTCGTGGCGGACGGGCTGGGCCAGGTACAGGGTGGCCTCCCACTCGCCGTGGTGGGAGCGGACCTGGTAGGCCGCCGGCCCCACCTGCTCGACATAGGGCCCGAACAGGCCCAGCTCGGTCTCGGCATAGGCCGTCGAGACCATCCAGGCCGACAGCCTCCAGGGCTGATGTCCGGCGTCGACGCTGTCCTGGAGCTCCCTGGCCTGGGCGAGGGTCTTGACCGGCCACAGCCCGACGATGGTCACGGGCTCCGGGTCGGGCGTGGGCTTGGGCGCAGGTCTGGTCGGCGGGGTGTGGCGGATCGGGGTTGTGGCGGGTGCGACCCGCTCGACCGGAGTTGGGGTCGACACGGGCGTGGTCGTCGGGTCGCTTGGACGCTGGCAGCCCGCCAGCGCCAGGGCGACAAGGCCCAGGGCCAGGGTCAGGGGGGTGATGGTCCGGATGGGTCGCATGGCAGCCTCCTTCTGGTGCTGCCACAACGATCACCCTGGCCGGTCACAGCGCTAATGCTGTTCGGCTTCGACCTTGCGACCGGTTGGTCTCTGTTGGGCCACAGGTGCCAGTTCCGGCCCGGCCATCGCGAGGGGGTCGCTGGGGCGGGGTCCTTACCAGAGCACCGGCGGCTCGACGGCGTCGCGGTCCCACCAGTCCGGCTCCGGCTCAACCTCGGGGTGCAGGTGGATCAGGTGTTGACGGAGCTCCTCGGGATTGGGGGCGAGGTGGGCGCAATACGGACAGGGTTCGCCTTCAGGCACCTTCGTCTCCTCTCGGAAGCCGCTTTATTGGGTGGCGCTCGGTCTGGTACTACCCAGGTAACCCTGAAAGCTACCGTCACCTCGATACGGCCGGTTCGGGGGGCGAACTTCGGCTACGCTGGCGCCTCGATGCGCCCAGCTCCGAGCATGTCGCGGCTGGTCGCGGTGAGCGAGGAGGATGTATTGGGGCCTGACCAGGAGCTCCTCGGGGTTGTCGTCCACAGCGGTCTTGTGCTCGGCCGGAGCGACGACGTCGTCGCCGCCGTCCGGCGGATCACGGCGTTCCCCAGAGGGCTGGCCCTGGACACCGTCGTCCTGGCCCGCGATATCCACGCCCAGGCCGCCGGCCGGCGAGAGCATGCGGCAACCGCCCAACGGCGGGCCGCGGAAACAGCCCAGCAGCAGGCCGAGGCCGCGGCCCAGCACGACAGCGAGACCGAAGCGCAGCGAGATGGCCCTGCCGCGGCCGACCGCCACCACGCGCTGAAGCAGGCCATGATCGAAGGGCACTATCTCCCCAGCTTCGACCAGGGCGACCGCCTCCGACTCGGCGTCGCCACACCGGCCGGTCAGACGCAGTGGCTGGATGCCTACGCGTCGACCAGCTCGGCGGCCGAGGACCGCTACCGGCTGGAAGCCACCTACTGGCTGATGCCACTCCCTGCCGACGGGCTGCTGTCCCTGACCTGTTCCTGGCCCGAGGTCGGCCTGCCGGAGACCCAGACGGACCTCATCCTTCCGGACCTGGCTGTCCGGGCGGCGGAGACATTCCGGATCTGGGACCTGCAGGTTCCTGGAACCGACAGCTGAGTCGAAAGAACTCGAGCGCTAGATGCGCCGCCTGCCGGGTACGGACCGGCCGGCGACCAGGGCCACACCGCCCGCGGCCAGGGCCACCTGGATGATGAGCTTGATCCAGTCGATCCCGCGGGTCTCGCCGACACCGAGCACGCTGGCGATGAGCGACCCGACAAGGGCGGCGACGACGCCGATCGCGATGGTGAGCCAGATCGAGATGTCCTGGCGGCCGGGGACCACCAGACGGCCCAGCGCTCCGATGACGAGCCCGACCACGATGGCACTGATGATTAGTCCGAGCACGTTGTCTCCTTCTGATGCGGGTCAGACCGCGGCGGTGGGTCGAGCGCGCGCCCTGGCTCAGGACCCGTCGCTCGGCGCCTTCTTCGAGGGCTCGATCTCAGGGGCGGCGGACGGGCTGGGCAGGCCGAGCCCTTCCCGGATCGACTCGAGGCGGGCCTCCCCTTCGGCGTCGATGGAGGCGCGCTCGACCTGGAGCATGCGGGCCTCGACCGAGGTGGACTGCATCTCGGCCTCGCCGAGGGCGCGGGCGTAGCGGCCCTCGATCTTGTCCCGGACCTCCTCGAGGCTGGGGGTGTCGGTGGGGGCGGCCAGCTCGGTCATGCCGGCCATCGCCCGGTTGAGCTGCTCCTGCATCTTGGCCTGGTCGAGCTGGGACAGCAGCTTGGTTCGCTCGGCGAGCTGCTTCTGCAGCCCAAGGGCGTTGGTCTCGACCGCGGCCCGGGCCTGCGCGGACGCCTGGGCGGCGCGCTCGGCCATGGCGTGCAGGTCCTTCATGGCCGCCTCGGCGCTGACCAGCTTGGTGGCGAACGCGCGCGCCGAGTCCTCGTAGGAGGCGGCCTTGGTCTGGTCGCCGGCCTCGCGTGCCTGCTCGGCCAGCAGCAGGGCCTGACGGGCATTGGCCTGCAGCTTCTCGGTGTCGGTGACCGCCCGGGTGAGCTTGAGCTGCAGCTCGCGTTCGTTGCCGATGACCGCGGCGGCCTGCTGGGAGAGCAGGGCGTGCTGCTGTCGTGCCTGCTCGATCGCCTGCTCGATCTGCACCTTGGGGTCCGACACCTCGTCGAGCTTGCCCGAGAGCATCGCCACCAGGTAGCGCCACGCCCTCCGGAGCAGCCTGCCCATGCTGACCTCCTACGCTGGATCGTTCCGTTGGTAGGCGCTGAGCGCCTGGCGTGAGAGCTCCTCGGTCTCGGCCAGGCCCTGTCGGATGCCTTCCAGCTCGTCGCCGAGCTGGTCGACCGCGCTGAGCTCGCCGGCCGGGCCGCCGACGGCCATGGCCGACAGCTCGATCACCCGGGCGACCAGGCTCTCCAGGCCGAGCGTACCCGACTCGAGCCGGGCCAGGACGCCGTCACGGGCCGCCACCAGCCGGTCACGGATCTCCTGCTGGGCTCGGACCGAGGCGAGCGAGCGGTCGAGCTGGACCGCGATGTCGCCCGAGGCGGTCGCCCTGGCCGCCCGGAGCCGGTCGGCGTCGGCGGCCAGGGCGGCGGTG
>DATENJ010000326.1:0-4571 GCA_035275125.1 Actinomycetes bacterium
AGCCCGGACGCCCCCGACCTGGCCGCCGGCGACCCGGTGGTCGCGGCCGGGCTGGAGCTGCGGCCGCTGCCGACGCCGGGGCACGCCGCCGACCACTGCTGCTTCGAGCTCGCCGCCGACCGGGCCGTCTTCACCGGGGACCATGTGCTCGGCCGCGGCACCACCGTGGTCGAGTGGCCGGGCGGCGACATGAGCGCCTACCTGGCCTCGCTGGAGCTGCTGCTGGAGCTCCGCCCCGAGCGGCTCTACCCGGGCCACGGGCCGCTGGTCCCCGACGCCGTCGCCCGGGTCGAGGGCTACCTGGCCCACCGCCTCGACCGCGAGGCCCAGGTGCTCGCCGCCCTGGCCGCCGGCGACCGCACCCCGGCCGAGGTTGTCGCCCGGGTCTACGCCGCCGTCGACCCGGCGCTGCACCCGGCGGCCGAGCTGTCGGTCCGGGCCCACCTGGCCAAGCTCGTCCGCGAGGGCCGGGTGGCCAGCGACGGCGCCGGCGAGCGGTTCGCCCCGGCCGGTTCCGGCCAGGGCTGAGCCACCGGGCCGTTCTAGAGCGGGGCACCGCCGGCGGCCTCGCGTGCCTCGGCCACCGAGACGAACCGGAACCGCAGCCGGGTGCCGGGGCGGGCCTGGGCGGCGTCGGGGAGGTCGCGGCCGACGACCACCGCGATCACCGGGTAGCCGCCGGTGGTGGGGTGGTTGGCCAGGAACAGGATCGGGTGGCCGTCCGGCGGCACCTCGAGCGAGCCCTCGACCATGCCCTCGGAGGCGAGCTCGACCTTGCGCCGCCGTTCCAGCTCCGGCCCCTCGAGGCGGATCCCGGTGCGGTCGCTGTCGGAGCTCACCGTCCAGGCCACGCCGGCCAGGGTCCGGAGGGCGTCGTCGGTGAAGAGGTCGTCTCGGGGGCCGCGGACGGTACGCAGCACCGGCTCGGGGTCGAGTGCCGGGGTGGGCGCGACCTGCCGGTAGAGGTCGCCGTCGGCCTGGTCGCCGACGGGCAGGAGGGTGCCCTGCTCGAGCCGCGGGGGGCCGACCGGGGCCAGGGTGTCGGTGGAGCGACTGCCGAGCACCGGCGGGACGTCGATCCCGCCGCGCACGGCCAGATAGGCGCGGAGGCCGCTGGACATCGAGCCGACCCGCAGCACCTCCCCGGGCTCGACCCGCACGGCCACGTCCATCGGCACCGGCCGGCCACCGGCCTCGGCCGCGACCCGGCCCCCGGTCAGCGCCACCCAGCCACCGTCCTCCAGCTCCAGCGCCGGCCCGGCAAGGGTGATCTCCAGCGCCGCCGCCTCCGGCCGGTTGCCGACCAGCCGGTTGGCCAGTCCGAAGGCCCGCCGGTCGGCCGCCCCCGCTGTGGGGACCCCGAGGTGGGCCAGACCTTGCCGGCCCAGGTCCTGGACGGTCGTCAGCAGCCCCGGCTCGAGGACCCGGATCATCTGGCAACGGTGAACCGGACGTGGCTGCCGGGGGCGAGGAGGGCCGGGGGGTCGCGGTCGGGGTCGAACAGGGTCACGCTGGTCCGCCCGATGAGCTGCCAGCCGCCCGGAGAGGCGGTGGGGTAGATGCCGGTCTGGTTGCCGGCAAGGCCGACCGAGCCGGCCGGGATCGACGTCCGGGGGGTGTCGCGGCGGGGGACCTCGAGGGCCGGGTCGAGGCCGACCAGGTAGGGGAACCCGGGGCTGAAGCCGAGGAAGGCCACGGTGTACTCGGGGGCGGTGTGGCGCCGGACCACCTCCTCGACGTCCAGCCCGGTCAGGCCGGCCACCTCGGGCAGGTCCTCGCCGTGGTAGCTGACCGGGATCTCGACCGTCCCGCCGGCCACGGTCTCGGCCGGGGGCAGCTCAAGGCCGGGCAGCCGGGCGGCCAGCTCGTCGAGCACCTCCGACTGGCCCGGGTCGGCGACGATCAGGACGGTCCGGTAGCCGGGGACCAGCTCGACCACCCCGGGCGGGTCGAGCTGGCGAAGGGCGGCGTGGAGCCGGTGGACCGTCTCCAGGTCGTCGACCTCGACCAGCAGCCCCCGCTCCCCCGCCACCCGCAGCTTCACGCGAACGCCTTCAGGGTGATGCCGGCCTCCTCGAGGGCGCTCCGGACCGCCCGGGCGAGGCCGACCGCGCCCGGGGTGTCGCCGTGGACACAGAGGGAGCGCACCTCGACGGCGACCCGCTCGCCGCCGGCGGTCTCGACCCGGTGCTCGGTGGCCATGACCATGGCGCGGGCGGCCACCAGCTCGGGGTCGTGCAGGACCGCCCCTGGCTCGCGCCGGGACACCAGGCGGCCGTCGGCGGTGTAGGCCCGGTCGGCGAACCCCTCGCCGACGGAGGGGACGCCGGCCTCGCGGGCCGCCTCCATGGCGACCGACCCGGGCAGGGTGAGCAGGGGCAGTGCCGGGTCGTAGCGCCGGATCGCCTCGACGACGGCGGCCGCCTGGACCGGGTCGCGGGCGATCCGGTTGTAGAGGGCGCCGTGCGGCTTCACGTAGCGGACCCGGCTGCCGGCGGCTCTGGCGAAGGCCTCGAGGGCGCCGAGCTGGTACAGCACGTCGGCGGTGAGCTCGTCGGGCGGCACGTCGATCTCGCGCCGGCCGAAGCCCACCAGGTCGGGGTAGGAGACCTGGGCGCCGATGGCCACCCCGCGCTCGACCGCCGTCCGCACCGTCCGGTCGATCGTCGCCGGGTCGCCCGCGTGGAACCCGCAGGCCACGTTCGCGCTGGTGACGACCTCGAGCATGGCGGCGTCGTCGCCGAGGGCCCAGCGGCCGTACCCCTCGCCGAGGTCGGAGTTCAGGTCCAAGTTGGCTCCCTAGGTGGGTCGCGGCCTTCCTGGATCCTGCACGATCTCGCGCTCGTCTGCCCGCCCGGGGTCAGTCCGGCCTGGTGGCGGTGACGATGTGGCCCTTGATGGGGAGCTCGACCCGGCCGCCGGCGACGACGAACGGGCGCATGGCCTCGGTGCCGGCCTCCAGGATGCGGTGGTAGGTGTCCTGGTCGACCCGGTGGACGAGCGGGGTGGCCTCGATCTCGGTGGCGACCGCCGCGGAGGCGGAGGGGAACCTGACGGTGCCGACCCGGGTCAGGGTGGAGGTGACCCGGAGGCCGGCCGCCTCGAACAGGGAGCCGACCAGGTCGAGGTCGCCGAGGGCCCAGTAGGAGCCTTCGAGGGTGGTGGCCTCCGGGCCCAGGTGGGCGGCGAAGGCACCGTACATGGCGCCGTAGCCCTCCTGGGCCTCGAGCTGGTCCCAGACCTGGACGGCGACGGTGCCGCCGGGGATGGCGACCCGGGCCATCTCGCGCAGGGAGCCGGCGCGGTCGGGGAAGAACATCATGGCGGACTGGCAGAGGACGACGTCGAACGACCCGGGCTCGAACGGCAGGTCGGCCGCGTCGCCCTTGCGCCACTCGAGGTCGGGACGCAGGCGGCCGGCCACCGCCAGCATGCCCTCGTTGAGGTCGAGGCCGACCACCCGGCCCTGGCCGCCCATCCGGTCGGCGGCCGTCCGTGCCACCACCCCGGTGCCACAGGCGACGTCGAGCACGACCTGGCCGGGGGCGACCCCTGCCGCCTCGACCAGGTGGGGCGCCCACTCGGCGAAGAGCGCGGGCACGAACCGGGACTCGTACACCTCGGCCGCCTCGACCGAGAGCTGGAACGTCTCGACGGAATCGGTCATCGCGGGGGTCTCCTTGGTCACGGGTCGCCTGGAGGGCCACTATCCCGCGGGTGACCGGCCCGGAGCATCGGGCAGCTGCCCTATTCTGGCGCCCGTCCCGGTCTTCATACTTGGGGCCATGACCGAGCAGGACCAGCGGCGGCTGGGGGCGGCGGCGCTCGAGGCCGGGCGGTGGGAGGAGGCCCGCGTCGCCTTCGCGGCCGCCCTGGCCGAGGAGGAGACCCCCGAGGCCCTCGACGGCATGGGCGTCGCCCTGTGGTGGCTGGGCGAGACCCGGGCCAGCATCGACCACACCGAACGGGCCTACGCCGAGTTCCGGCGGGCCGGGGACAGCGTCCCGGCCGCCGTGGCCGCGATGAGCCTGTGCGTGACCTGGGCCTCGAACTTCGACAACCACGCCGCCGCCGGCGGGTGGCTGGCCCGGGCCGAGCGGCTGCTGGGCGACCTCGACCCCAACCCGCTCCAGGGCTGGCTGTGGCTGCTGCACGGCTACCTGGAGCCAGACACCGGCCGGGCCCGCGAGCTCCAGCAGCGGGTGCTGGAGCTGGCCAGGGCCACCGGCGACCCCGACCTGGAGCTGTGCGCGCTTGGCGATCTCGGCCTGACCCTTGTCACCCAGGGCCGCGCCGCCGAGGGCCTGGCCCTGATCGACGAGGCCATGGCCGGCACCCTCGGAGGCGAGCACCGCCGGCTCCTCACCGTTGTGGTCGCCTCCTGCGACATGCTGGTCGCCTGCGACCTGGCCGGCGACCTGCGGCGGGCCGCGCAGTGGTGCCAGGTGGCCGACCAGTTCATCGCCCGGTACGGCTGCCCGTTCCTGTACGCCCGCTGCCGCACCCTGTACGGCGGCGTCCTGATGGCCAAGGGTCGCTGGGCCGAGGCCGAGGCCGAGCTCCAGGCGGCG
>DATENJ010000327.1:0-3873 GCA_035275125.1 Actinomycetes bacterium
GGATGGACCTCCCCGCCCTGGCCGAGGCCCTGGCCAGGGACGGCCGGGCCGACGTCCTGGCCCGCCGAGACGGGGCCTGGCTGCTGTCCCGGTCGCTGGTCGTCCGGCCCGGGGCCAGCCTCGAGGTCGACAAGACGACCCTGCGGCTGCGCTCGGAGCCCAACCGGTTCGTCGGCCTTGAGGCTCGCGGAGGCCGGCTCGAGATCACCGACAGCACCGTGACGTCGTGGGCGCCGAGCGCGGCCCAGCCCGACGACCGCGTCGACGACGGCCGGGCCTGGGTCCTGGCCAGCGACGGCGCGACCATGGACGTGCTGGGCTCGCGCATGGAGCAGCTCGGCTACGACCAGACCGAGCGCTCCGGTGTGGCCTGGCGCACCGGCACCACCCGCGGGGCGATCCAGCGCTCCAGCTTCGCCGGCAACTGGAACGGCGCCTACCTCCAGGGCAGCCGCAACCTCCACGTCGAGGACAGCGTCTTTCGCCACAACGCCAGGCACGGGCTGGTCCTGGCCGTCGGCTGCTCCAACGCCACCGTCCGGGGCAACCAGTCGTACGCCAACGTGGGGCACGGCGTGGTGGTGGTCCAGGGCTCCAACGACGTCACCCTGGCCGGCAACGAGGTCCACGACAACCAGCAGACCGGGATCGACGTCAACAACTCCCTGCGCCTGCGCCTCACCGGCAACGTCGTCTACGGCAACGACATCGGCCTCCACGTCCGCGGCCGCGCTCGCTCGGTCGTCGCCGAGGCCAACCGCCTCACCGCCAACCGCCTCGACGGCCTCCGTGTCTCAAGCGGCGCCACCCAGGTCACCGCCTCGAGGAACCTGATCGACTTCAACCTGCGGGCCGGCGTCTTCGTCGCGAGGGGCTCGGCCGAGGTCGGCCCGGCCAACCGCCTGCTCGACAACGAGATGGGCGTCTGGCTCTCCAGCGACGCCAACGGCACCGCCGTCATGGACAACAGCATCGAGGCCAACGTCCTCGACGGCGTCCACCTGGCCGGGTCGCGGGTCGGCCTCGTCCGCGGCAACCTGATCCGGGCCAACCGCAAGGCCGCCTTCTCGGTCGCGTTCAAGGGCAGCTCCCGGCCGTTCCTGACCGAGAACCGGGTCGCCGGCAACCCGGCCAGGGAGCGGGTGCGGGTCGACGGCCACCCCAAACCGACCGGGTGAGCGGGCGGGCGGTTCCCTGTACCCTCTCGACTGACACCGTCGGTGTCGGGAACCAGACTGCGCGGCCGAGAGGAGCCTTCGCATGTGTGGGATCGTCGGG
The DNA here is from genome assembly GCA_035275125.1 of Actinomycetes bacterium. GTDB lineage: Bacteria > Actinomycetota > CALGFH01 > CALGFH01 > CALGFH01 > CALGFH01. The sequence goes on from DATENJ010000327.1 coordinate 1,279, forward strand.
TACGCCGGGAACCAGCAGGCGCTTCCGATCCTGCTTGCTGGGCTGCGGCGGCTCGAGTACCGGGGGTACGACTCGGCCGGGGTGGCGGTCCTGGACGGGGGAGAGCTCCAGGTCGTCCGGAAGGCCGGGAAGCTGGAGGCGCTCGAGCAGGCCCTCGGCAGCGACGACGCGCTGCCGGGACTGAGCGGGATCGGGCACACCCGGTGGGCGACCCACGGGCAGCCGACCGACCGCAACGCCCATCCCCACCTGGACTGCTCGGGGCGGGTGGCGGTGATCCACAACGGGATCATCGAGAACTTCTACAGCCTGCGGGGCCAGCTGGAGGCCGAGGGGCACCGGTTCGCCTCCCAGACCGACACCGAGTGTGTCGCCCACCTGGTCGAGGCCGCCCTGGCCGGGGGGCAGGCGTTCCCGGACGCGGTCCGCACGGCGCTGAGGCGGCTCGAGGGGTCGTTCGCGCTGGCCGTGCTCCACCAGGACGACCCGGGGGTGGTGGTCGGGGCCAAGCGGGACCTGCCGCTGGTGGCCGGGAGGGCCGCCGGGGAGAACTTCGTGGCCAGCGACTTCGCCGCCTTCCTCGACCACACCAAGGACGGGGTGATCCTGGAGGACGACCAGGTGGTGGTCGTGACCCCGGAGCTGCTGGATGTGACCGACCTGGACGGGAACCCGGTGGAGCCGTACGAGCACCACGTCGACTGGGACCTCTCGGCGGCCGAGAAGGGCGGCTACGAGCACTTCATGCTCAAGGAGATGCACGAGCAGCCGCTGGCCATCAAGCAGACCCTCGAGGGGCGGACCGACCCGGCGGGGCGGCTGCTGCTCGACGAGCTGCGCATGAGCGAGGACGAGCTGCGCGAGGTCGACAAGGTGTTCGTGGTCGCCTGCGGCACCGCCTACCACTCGGGGCTGGTGGCCAAGTACGCCATCGAGCACTGGACCCGGCTGCCGGTGGAGATCGAGATCGCCAGCGAGTTCCGCTACCGCGACCCCGTGCTGGACCGCAACACCCTGGTCATCGCCATCTCCCAGTCGGGGGAGACGGCCGACACCCTTGGGGCGGTCCGCTACGCGCGGCGGCAGCGGGCCCGGGTGCTGACCGTCTGCAACACCGTCGGGGCGTCGATCCCGCGGGAGTCGGACGCGGTCCTGTACACCAGGGCCGGGCCCGAGGTGTGCGTGGCCGCGACCAAGACGTTCGCCACCCAGCTGGCCGCCATGTACCTGGTCGCCCTCTACCTGGCCCAGGTGCGGGGGACGATGTTCACCGACGAGGTGGCCTCGGTGGTCCGCGAGCTGGAGCAGGTCCCCGACAAGGTCGAGCTCTGCCTTGAGCGCAGCGACCAGGTCCGCAAGGTCGCCGAGGCCTACAAGGACGCCCGCGACTGGCTGTTCCTCGGCCGCCACGTCGGCTACCCGATGGCGCTGGAGGGGTCGCTCAAGCTCAAGGAGATCTCCTACCTCCACGCCGAGGGGTACCCGGCGGCCGAGCTCAAGCACGGCCCGATCGCCCTGATCGAGGACGGCACCCCGGTGGTCGTGGTCCACCCCTCCAGCCACGTCTACGCCAAGATGCTGACCAACATCCAGGAGGTGGCGGCCAGAGGGGCGGCCATCATCGCCATCGCCGAGGACGGCGACCGCGAGGTCGCGGCCCACGCCACCCACGTGCTGCGGGTGCCGGCGACCGCCCAGCTGCTCTCCCCGCTGGTCTGCCTGATCCCCCTCCAGCTGCTCTCCTACCACGTGGCCGTGGCTCGCGGGTGCCCGATCGACAAGCCTCGGAACCTGGCCAAAAGCGTGACGGTGGAGTAGCGCGATGGCCTACGACATCGATCCCGACCAGGCGGTCAGCATCGTCGCCATCTTCCTGTTCATCGACGCCGCCTTCGTCGGCTTCCCGCTGCTGTCGGCCCTTGTCAACGGGAACGGCCTGCTGGTCATCCCGCTGCTGCTGGCCGCCGGGCTGATCGCCGCCGGGGTCGGGCTGCTCCAGGGCCGCCAGTGGGGCTGGTACCTGGCGCTGGTCGTCGTCGGGGTGTCGGCCCTGCTCGCCCTGCTCGGCGGCAACCTGCTCGGGCTGCTGATTGACGCGCTGATCATCTTCCTGCTGACCCGGCCGGCGACCAGGGCCAAGTTCGGCGTTCGATGATCGTCGGGATCGGGATCGACGCCATCGAGGTCGCCCGCATCCGCCGTGCCCTCGAGCGCCACCCCGGCTTCCGCGAACGCGTCTACACCAAGGCCGAGCTGGAGGCGGCCGCCCGCCGGGGCGTCGGCGAGGTCGCCTACCTGGCCAAGCGGTGGGCGGCCAAGGAGGCGACCTCCAAGGCGCTCGGGGTCGGGTTCTCGGGGTTCGCCTACACCGAGATCGAGGTCACCAACCTGCCCTCGGGCGCCCCCACGATCAAGCTCACCGGCGAGCTGGCCGACTGGGCCCACCTGCTGGGCGCGATGCGCTGGCACCTCACCCTGTCCGACACCAAGGACACCGCGTACGCCAGCGTGCTCGTCGAGGGCCCGGACGACTACCCGCGCCGCCCGCCCGGCCCACCTCCCTGGGTCCGCCGCCGCCTGGACCGCCAGCGCGAC
>DATENJ010000328.1:0-2638 GCA_035275125.1 Actinomycetes bacterium
ACGACCGCCCCGCCGACCACGGCCCCGCCGACGACCACGACCGCCGCCCCGGTGCCGCCGACCTAGCGGCCGACCGCCGATCAGCCGAAGATCCCACGGCGTAGGAGCAGGTTCCTGTAGACCGTCTGCTGGATGGTGTCGCGGACCTGGTCGGTGAGGTCGAACAGCACCATCGGGTCCAGCACCGCCTCCGGGCCGAGATGGGCGGTCTCGATCGGCGGACAGAACTCGATCAGCCATTTTGATGGCAGCGGGATCGCCCCCAGCGGGCCGAGGGCCGGGAACGTCGGCGTCACGGGGAAGTAGGGGAACCCGAGGAGGCGGGCCAGGCGGCGCAGGTTGGCCACCATCGGGTAGATCTCCTCGCTCCCCACAACCGCCACCGGCACGATCGGCGAGCCGGTGCGCACGGCGACCTCGACGAACCCGCCCCGGCCGAAGCGCTGGAGCTGGTAGCGCTCCCGGTACGGCTTGCCGAGGCCCTTGTAGCCCTCGGGCCAGACGCCGACCAGCTCACCGGACTCCAGCAGCCGGGTGGCGTCCTCGGCGCACGCCAGGGTGTTGCCCGACTTGCGGGCCAGTGGAGCGACCACCGGCAGGTCGAAGGCCAGGTCGGCGGCGAGCATGCGCAGGGACCGGTGCGCCGGATGCTCGTCCAGCAGGGCCAGGGCGACCATCAGGGCGTCGAAGGGCAGGGTGCCGGCGTGGTTGCCCACGACCAGGGCGGGCCCGCTGTCCGGGACGTGCTCGAGGCCGCGGGTCTCGACCCGCCACCAGTGCCGGTACAGGGGGCGCAGCAGCGGCGCCAGGACGTGCTCGACCAGGTCGGGGTCGTGGCCGAACTCGTCGACCTCGTACTCGCCGAGCAGCCGGCGCCCGAGGAACTCCAGCGCCTCCTCGGCCCACTTGAGGAACGGCGCCAGCAGGTCCGGGCCGGGTTCGGGGGTGTGGCCGGCGGAAGCACCGGGCTCCGCCGTCGGCCTGGTCTCCCCCGCCTGGAGCTGGCGGCGGTGCACGGCGCAGAGGCCGTCCGGGCCCGCCGGGTTGCGGCAGCGCTCGCCATTCCTTGTCCGCGCCTGGCAGCGCTCCTGGGCCGGGGTCATCGGCCGACCCAGCTGACGGCCCGGCGCAGCAGGTCAAGCGCCTCGTGCTCGACCCGGAGCACCTGCTCCTCGGTGACCAGCTTGCGCAGCCGGGTGGCGGCGAAGTCCTCGAACGCGTGCGGCGACGTCCACTTGGGGATGAACCCCAGCTGCTCGGCCGCCGCCGAGGTGTCGGCCACCCGCCCGTACTGGAGGAACCGGACCTGCTCGGGGGAGAAGTCGACCGTCCTCCCGACCAGCTCGGCGACCCGCCCGACCAGCGGCTCGGGGATGGGCAGGGGCGGCTTGCCGGCGATGCGGATCGCCTGGCTGAGCAGCACCACCCCGTCCCCGGCGATGTTGAAGGTGCCCCGCGTCGCCGGGCCGAGCGTGGCCCGCAGCAGGACCTGGGCGGTGTCCTCTTCGTGCAGGAACTGGAGGCGGGGGTCGAAGCCGAGCACCGTCGGGCACACCGGCAGCTCGAAGTAGCGGGTCAGCGGGTTGTCGACCGTCGGCCCGACCTGGTTGGCCAGCCGCAGGACGGTCACGGCGACGTCGGGCCGGCGCCGGTCGAAGGAGCGGATGTAGTCCTCGACCTCGATGGCGTCCTTGCCGAAGCCGTGCCGGGGGGTCTCGTGCGACATGCTCTCGGTCCACACCGCCGGGTCGCCGGCCGTCGCCCCGTACACCGCCGTGGTCGACTTGAGGACCAGCCGGCGCAGGTCGGGCGAGTGGTAGGCGGCGGCCAGGAGCTGCATGGTGCCGAGCACGTTGCGCTCCTTCATGCTGGCCCGGCCGCCGGCGGCCCGCGGCTCGGCCGTCACCCCCAGGTGCACGCAGGTGTCGATCCCGGCCGACTGGACCGTCCTGACCAGTGCCGGGCTGCGCAGGTCGACGGCCAGGTGCTCGACCTTGGCCGCGAACGGCTCCTCCGGGTCCAGCTCGTCGACGGCCACCACCTGCTCGACCTCCGGCTCCTCGACCAGGGCGGCGACCAGCCGCCGCCCGGTCGAGCGGGCCGCCCCGGTGACCAGCACGCGGCGGCCCATCAGGCCCCGCCCGGCTTCCAGGCGATCTCCACCGGGTCGCCGGCCACGGCCCCGAGCCGCTCGGCGGCCCGGCCCTGGTTGACGGCCAGCGCCAGCGACCCGAAGGAGTCCTCGTGCAGGACCAGCTCGCCCGCCGCCACCGAGGCGAACGTCTCGGCCACCACCACCCGGTGGGCCCGGCCCCCGGCCCGCACCTCCACCGCGTCGCCGACCGCCACCCCTGACCCCACCAGGTCCCTGCCGCGCAGGTCGAGGGCGAGGTTGCCGAAGTGGTCGACCGCGACCACGCTGGCAAGGGCCCGTTCCCCCTCGACCCGGGCCGCCGGCCGCTCCAGCCGGACCAGCCGGGCCGGGTCCAGCTCCGGCCCCAGCTCCCCCGGGTCCACCCCCGCGGCCACATGGGCGGCCGCCGGGGCGAACACGTCCCGCCCATGGAAGGTCCGCGACACCGGCTCCAGCCGGTAGGCCGGGTTCTCGAGCGCGACCACCCGCCCCACCCCGCCCAGC
>DATENJ010000329.1:0-2441 GCA_035275125.1 Actinomycetes bacterium
CTCCTGCTCGGGCCGGGCCAAGGGGGGCGGCGCGGCGCGGGCCGACGCTACCACGGCTAGGCGGGGCGCTTGCGCAGGTGGGGGCGGGACTCGACCCGCCGGGCCAGCCGGCGCAGACTGCGCCGGAGCAGCAGCCGGAACGCCGGCCCGACGACCACGAAGCCGACCCGCCCGACCACCCCGAGGGGCAGGTCGACGTCCTCGGCCCAGACGAACCAGGCGCCGCCAGGGGCCGGCTCGACCAGGAACGTCCCGGTGCCCTGGACGACCCGGCCCAGGTGGCGCACGTCGATCCGCGCCGGCGGCTCGAACCTGGTCACCTCCATCGGGTCGCTGAACCCGACCCCGGCCAGCCCGGTCTCGGCGACCAGCCGCTCCCCGACCCGGTGGGGCCCGCCGTCGGCGGTCACGGTGGTGAGCGCCACCCACTCCGACTGGCCCTCCCAGTCGGCCACCGCGGCGAACACCGCCTCGGGCGGGGCCGCGATCGCCACCCGCTCCTCCAGGTGGACACGCACGCGCCTACTCCTTCCTCGTCCAGGCCGTCGGCTACCATCCGGGCATGCTGCGAACTTACGGCCGGCGCACCTTCGACTTCGGGCGCCAGGTCGCGGTCATGGCCATTCTCAACCGGACCCCCGATTCGTTCTACGACCAGGGGGCCAACTTCGGTTTCGAGGACGCCCTGACCGCCGCGGAGCGGGCCCTGGCCGAGGGCGCCGACTGGCTCGACGTCGGCGGGGTCAAGGCCGGCCCCGGCCCCGAAGTCACCGAGGCCGAGGAGTTGGACCGGGTGGTGCCGCTGGTCGCGGCGTTGCGCGAGCGCACCGACGCGGTCATCTCGGTCGACACCTTCCGGCCGGGCGTGGCCCGCCGGACTCTGGCCGCCGGGGCCGACGTGGTCAACGACCCCTCGGGCCTGCACGACCCGCTGGTCGCCGAGGCCGCCGCCGAGGCCGGGGCCGGCCTGGTGGTGATGCACACTGGCGGGCCGCCCCGCACCCGCCCCCACCGGCCGGCCTATGCCGACGTGGTCGCCGAGGTCGGCGCCTTCCTGCTCGACCGGGCCGCCCTGGCCCGCCGGCACGGGGTCGAGGCCGAGCGCCTGATCCTCGACCCCGGCCACGACTTCCACAAGAACACCTTCCACTCACTGGAGCTGACCCGTCGGCTCGGCGAGCTGACCGACCTCGGCTACCCGGTCCTGGTCGCCTTCTCCAACAAGGACTTCGTCGGCGAGACCCTCGACGTCCCCCTCGACCAGCGCCTTGAGGGCAGCCTGGCGGCGGCCGCGTTCGCCGTCGCCGCCGGGGCGGCCATCGTCCGCGTCCACGAGGTCGAGGCAACGGTCCGCGTGGTCCGCATGACCGAGGCCATCCTCGGCCGCCGCCCCCCGGCGGCCACCCGCCGCGGCCTGGCCTGACCAGGGCCGCGCCGCCGACTGTAACCCTCCGGGGGGAATCGTCGTTCCTTCTGGCGACCGGGATGCATCGGGCCAGAGGGAGGGAGGCCTGACGACGCCGCGGGGTCATGGGGTTGTCGGCGGCGTCGATGCCGCCCGCCGGGCGAAGGCCTCCGCTCTGGGGATGGGCGGAGGCCTTCGCGTCATGCCCGGACGATGATCGGCCTCGAGTTCCCGGACGTGCTCGGCGCCGCCGCCCGGGGGGACGAGGACGCGTTCGGGAGGCTCTGGCACGACCTCCAGCCCCGCCTGCTGCGGTACTTCGCGGTGGTGTCGAGGTCCGCGGCCGAGGACCTGGCCTCGGAGACCTGGCTCGGGGTAGTTCGGGGCATCGACCGCTTCCAGGGCAACGAGCCGGCGTTCCGGGCGTGGGTGTTCACCATCGCCCGCCACGAGGTGCTGGACTGGCGCCGCCGGGCGGCCCGGCGGGCGACCGAGGACCTGCACGCGAACGGCCTGGTGGAGCTGGCCGCCCCGGACGACCCGGCCGCCGACGCCCTCGAAGGGCTCGCGACCCGGGCCGCGCTGGCCGAGCTGGCGACCCTCCCGGCCGACCAGGCCGAGGCGATCGTGCTCCGGGTGGTGGCCGGGCTGGGGGTGGACCGGGTGGCGGCCATCATGGGCAAGCGGCCAGGGACGGTCAGGGTGCTGACCCACCGCGGGCTGCGCCGGCTGGCCGAGCGGATGGGCGGCGACGGCCGTGTCCGGAGGGTGGTGTAACGCGATGGCCCCCGACGGCGCTTCGTCTGCTGAGATGCGCCGACCACACCCCAACCACCTCGCCGACCCGCTGGCCCTCGACGACGAGACCGTCGAGCGGCTGCTGAGCGGCGAACTTCCGCCTGGTCAGGTGCCAGCCGGGTACGCCGAGGTGGCCCAGCTCCTGGCGGCCACGGTGGCCGCCCCGACCCCCGAGGAGCTGGCCGACCAGGGGGCGGTCCTGGCCGAGCTGCGGGCGGTGGCCCGGGCCCGGCCGACC
>DATENJ010000330.1:0-4004 GCA_035275125.1 Actinomycetes bacterium
CGAGCGCCTGGAGCCAGGCCGCCGGGGCCGCCTCCGGCGCGACGGCCCTGACCCGCAGCGACCCGGGGACGCTCCGGACCGAGCGGGCCGGGCGGACCTCGGGAGCGATCGCGGGAAGCAGGCGGTTGGCGAAGTCGAGCACCTCCTTGGGCGCCCGGAAGGCCCGCGGTAGCTGCTCGACCCGGATCGAACGCTGCCCGAGACAGCCGACGGCGTCCTCCCAGCGCTCGGCCGACCACGGCGTGGTCCGCTGGGCCAGGTCGCCGAGCAGCGTCGCCGACCCGAACCGGCACCGCCGCCCGATCGCCCGCAGCTGCATCGCCGACAGGTCCTGGGCCTCGTCGGCCACGACGTGGCCGAAGGTGGTCGTCCCGCCGACCACGTCGACGGCCTCGTCGACCAGGAACGCGTCGGTGACCGACCAGGGCGCCGCCTTGGCGCTCCGGGGCCGCTTCGCCCACACGCACAGCTCCTGCTCCTCATCGGTGAGGATGCCGTCGGCCGCCTCGGCCAGGAACGGCCGCTCGGTGAGCAGCCGGAACACCAGCCGGACCGGCTCGACCACCGGCCAGGTGCGCTTCAGGAACTCCCGGACCTCGGGTCGGGCGCCGAGGCCGCGCTGGACCACGGCCGGGTCGTCGAGCGCGCTCAGGCCCTCGGTGTGCTCGAGGTGGCGCAGGCAGCGCTCGACCAGCCAGTCCCGCAGGTGGTCCCGGCCGACCTGGTAGCGGAGGTCGCCGGCGACCAGCTCGTCCACGCGCTGGCGCAGTAGCCTTGCCGAGAGCCGCACCACCCGGTGCCCCCAGCGGACCTCGAGGGGCAGGGCGGGCGGCCTGACGTGCAGGAAGGCGGCCCGGCGGACGACCGCGGCCATGCGGCTGCCGGCCTTGACCGCCGCCGCCTCCGGGCTGTCGGTGCCGGTCACGGCCACCTCGGCGACAAGGTCCTCGATCGAGCGCTGGGCGACGTCGACCTCCCCGAGCCCGGGGAGGACGTCACGGATGAAGGCCAGGTAGGCGGGGCCCGGCCCCACCACCAGCACCCCGTCTCTGGCCAGCCGGTCCCGGTGCTCGTAGAGGAGGAACGCCGCCCGGTGCAGGCCGACGGCGGTCTTGCCGGTTCCGGGGCCACCCTGGATGCAGATCGTCTCGGCCAGCGGCGCCCGGATCAGGTCGTCCTGCTCCGGCTGGATGGTGGCGACGATGTCGCGCATGGGTCCGATCCGGGGCCGCTCGATCTCGGCCACCAGCACCCGGTCGGCGGCCGCCAGCGCCTCGGTCTCGTCCAGCAGGTCGAGGCGCTCGTCCTGGATCGAGGTCAAGGTCCCACCCCGGTACCCGAAGCGGCGCCGGGCCAGTACGCCATAGCGGTGGGTCGGACTGGCCCGGTAGAAGGGATGGGCGAGCCCGGCCCGCCAGTCGATCACCACCGGGTCGCCCTCGGCATCGCTGACATGCCGGCGGCCGACATAGAACCGCGCCTCCGGCGGGTCGGCGCTGGCGTCGTAGTCCAGCCGGCCGAAGAACAGCCCGGTGCGGCCATCGTCGGTCAGCGCCGCGACCCGCTGCCGCAGCCGCCACTCCACCGACTCCACCGCATACGGGTCGGCCCCGGCCGCCCGCAGCGACCTGGTCCTGCGCCGCATCGCCGCCAGACACCGCCGGGCGTAGTCCAGCATCTCCCGCTCGGCCACCAGCTCGTCGTCGGGTAACGACTCCAACGAGTTCACCACCCAGGCCCCAACGCCAAGGTCGCCACGGCCCTCGCGGCAACAGCCCGCCATCCTCCACCGCCTCCGCCCACCCCCGCAAGGCAATTCCGCCGGCGGCGCTCGCCGGCCTGGAGAGATGAGGCGAACACCCCATGACCCGGGCACGCGCGATGCCTACCGTCGTCCCAGGCGAAGGAGGGACGATGGACGACGCGGCAACGCGGTCCCGGCGTCGGGCGACCTGGCTGGCATGGGGAGCGGTCGGCGGCGTGGTGGTCTTCAACCTCGGGTGGCTCCTCGCCGGCGCCGTCCAGGGCGGCGGCTACTCGGTGGCCAGCCACGACATCAGCGACCTAGGAGCCCTGACCGCCCGGTCCCCATGGGTGATGCTCACCGCCCAGGGCATCGCGGGAACGCTGATCATCCTGTTCGCGCTGTTCGCGCTCGGCCCCGCCCTGGCGGTGCCTGGCCGGGGTCCGGCGCTCGGCGCCTGGCTGCTGGCGGCATCCCTCATCGGCCTCGACAACCTCTCCGACGCCTTCTTCCGGCTCGACTGCCGGGCGGCCGACCAGGGCTGCACCGCCGCGGCCGCCGCCAGCTCCTGGCACGGCCGGGTGCACCTCGCGGTCGGACTGCTCAGCGGGATCGCCACGATATTGCTCCCATTCGTCCTCGCCGCCCGGATGCGTCACGCGGACGGCTGGCGTGACCTGGCCAGGCCGACCATCCTCGCCGGCGTGCTGCTGGTCGCTGTCCTGGTCGCCTACGTGGCGTTCGAAGGAAAGACGGGCGGCGGCTACCTGCAACGGGCGGCGATCGTGCTCTTCTCCGCGGGCGTGGTGACGCTCGCGCTCCGCGTCCGTGCCCTGGCGCGGTCACGCGACGTCGTGCTCCAGCGCTGAGACCGGCGGCGGCCTCGACCCGCGCTGGCTCCGGTGTGACGCGAGACCATCCGCGAGCCGCACCCCGGCATGGAGGTGGATGGGCGGGCACGGGATCCGACCGTAGACTTCGGTCATGGCTGATCGGCCCGAGGGTGGCGGCGTCCGGATCGCGGAGCTGGTGGCGACGTTGTCCTACGCCGCCGATCTGGGGCTGGGCCAGCCCATGGAGCACTGCATGCGCCAGACGGTCATCGCCATGCGGGTGGCCGACCTGGTCGCTGCCGGCGACCACGACCGCGAGGCGACCTACTGGCTCGGGCTGCTGATCAACGTCTACTGCCACGCTGACGCGGCTGAGCAGGCGAGATGGTTCGGCGACGACCTCAGCCTCAAGGGCGATCTGTTCGAGCTGCTCGGCATGAGCACGGCGCAGACCATCTCGTTCCTGCTGCGGCGGGTCGGGTCGCACGGCGGTGGGGTGGAGCGGGCCAGGCGGATCGCCACCTTCCCGGTGACGGGGCAGCGGCAGGTGGTCACGTTCCTGGAGACGCATTCGACGCTGGGCGCGCAGTTCGCCGGCCGGATCGGGCTGGGTGACGCCGTCTGCCTGGCGATTGGTCAGGCCTATGAGCAGTGGGACGGCAAGGGCCACCCGCGCCACCTGCGAGGCGAGGAGATCTGCCTGCCTGCCCGGCTCGTCCAGCTCGCCGGTCCGGTCGAGGTGTTCAGCCGTCGCCAGGGCGTCGAGGCGGCCCGGAGGATTGTCCGCAAGCACCGCGGGACCCTGTTCGACCCGGCGGTCGCGGACCTGTTCTGCGAGCACGCCTGGAAGCTGCTGGACGGCCTGGACGAGGCCGCGAGCTGGGACGCCGTGCTCGACGCCGAGCCCTCGCTGGCTCGTCGGGTCGAGGGACCGGAGCTGGACGACGTCCTGCAGGCGATCGCCGACCTGGTCGATCTGAAGTCGCCGTACCTGGCCGGCCACTCGAGGGGGGTGGCCAACCTCGCCGGCGAGGCGGCCCGCGTGTCCGGCCTCTCCGGTGACGAGGTGGTCACGGTGCGACGTGCGGGCCTCCTCCACGACCTGGGCCGGCTCGGGGTGCCCAACACGGTGTGGGACAGGGCGGGCCCGCTCCCGCCGGCCGCGTTCGAGCGCGTCCGCCTGCACCCGTACCTGACAGATCGCATGCTGGCCCCGGTGGCCGCGCTGGGCCGGGTCCGTGAGATCGCGTCGCGCCATCATGAGCGCCTTGACGGCTCGGGCTACCCGCGTGGGCTGACCGCGGCCACGCTCACGCCGTCGGACCGGCTGCTGGCCGCGGCCGACGTCTACCACGCCATGACCGAGCCCCGCCCGCACCGCGCGCCGCTGGACCCCGACCGGGCCGCACGCGAACTGCGCGCAGAGG
>DATENJ010000331.1:0-10956 GCA_035275125.1 Actinomycetes bacterium
GGCGATGGTGCGGGTCTTGGCCAGCCCGGGGACGCCTTCCAACAGCAGGTGCCCACCCGACAACAACGCGACCAGGACCCGTTCCAGCATGCCTTCCTGGCCGACAATGACCCGCTTGATCTCAAACAACGCCGCCTCGAGCTGCTGGCGGGCGTCGGGGGCTTCGCCGACCGGGGCCAGGCGGGTGGGTTGCTCGGTCACCGGGCGGGCTCCTCGGGCGAAGGGGTCGGCCACTCCGTACGAGGCCGGTTTTTCCACCTTAGCGTTCCCTGCGAGATAAGGCACTACACAGGAGCCTCAGAGGCCCCCCAAGGCCCCGAGGCCGGAGCGGACTCCGGCCTCGTCCCACCATGCAGGCCTCGGGCGTCGCCGCCGCAGCGGCCGGGCGGCTCGCCTCTCGGAGCACAGGCGGCCCCGTCCGCCGCGAAGGCCTTGGTTGTACCCGCCGTCCCTGAGAGAACCATGAGTTTCTATTAGGACACTCTTAAGAATGATGTCCCGAACCGGTCGCCCGGCTGACACCGAGGAGTTCGCCCTCGCGACGCCGGGAGCGCTTGGGCGGGCGCTGGGTGACCGGCAGGGTGAGCGCGAAGGTCGTGCCCTTGCCGACCACCGACTCGACGGCGATGGTGCCCTCGTGCGTCTGGACGACCCACCGGGTGATGGCCAGGCCGAGGCCCGACCCGGCCATGCCACGGACGCTCGGGGCGCGCCAGAACCGGTCGAAGACGTGGTCCAGGTGGCTCTCGGCGATGCCGATGCCGGTGTCGCGGACGGTCAGCTCGGCCGTCCCGTCCTCGGCCCGCAGGCGCAGGTCGATCGTGCCCGCCCTGGTGTACTTGATGGCGTTGTCGACCAGGTTCCAGACCGCCCGGCGCAGGTCGTCGCGGTCGCCGGAGACCCAGACCTCGGGCAGCGGGCCCATGGTGACCTCGACCTCGGAGGCGGCGATCCGCAGGGCGTCGCGGTGCACGTCGGCCACCATGTGGTCGAGGCGGAAGGTCCGCCTGGCCGGGGTGGCCACCGCCGCCTCCAACCGGGCCAGGGCCAGCAGGTCGCCGACCAGCGACTCCATCCGGCGCAGCTCGATGAGCACGTCGCGCAGCGCCTCGACCCGGTCCTCGGAGCGGGCGCCTGGGACCCGGGCCAGGAACTCGACGTTGGTGCGGATGGCGGTCAGCGGGGTCCGCAGCTCGTGTGAGGCGTCGGCCACGAAGCGGCGCTGGGAGTCCAGGGTCGTCTTGAGCCCGAGGTTGGCCTGCTCCAGCTCGGCCAGCATCTGGTTGAACGACAGCGAGAGGCGGCCGAGCTCGTCGTGCGGGTCGCCGTCGACCGGCATGCGGTGGGAGAAGTCGCGCTCGTCGCCGATCCGCTGGGCGGTGGCCCGCATGCGGGCCAGGGGCCGGAGCAGGGCCGCGGCCAGGCCGAGGCCGAGGAGGGCGGCGACCAGCAGCACGGCCAGGCCGCCAGCGATCAGGATGGTCCGCAGCAGCCGCAGGGACCGCTCGACCCCGGCGAGGGAGCGGGCCACCGTCACCTGGCCCTCCAGCTTGACGGTCTGCTTGGGCTTCTCGGGCAGGTTGGGGCCGACCTGGCGGATCACCTTGCTGGCCTCGAACCGCTCGGCGTACACGGCCAGGGGCAGGCCGAGCTGGTTGGCCGACGGCCGCACGTTGACCACCTTGCCCGGCGGGACGCTCGGCAGGTCGACCCCGGCCAGGGTGTCCGCCGGGTGCTTGGCCTCGATCGCCAGCGCCAGGTCCTTGCCCTTGCGGGTCTCGACCACGATGTAGGTGTCGCGCTCCTGCCCGTTGGACCACTGGGCCAGGGTGCCGCCGACCCGCTCGGCGGCGGCGTCGTAGTCGTCGGCCAGGACCTTGGCCAACTGGATGCTCTGGCGCTGGACCGAGCCGTAGAACTCCTCGTGGAGGTTGCGGTCGACGTAGGCGTAGACCCAGAACCCGAACCCGGAGAGGGCGGTGGTGAGCAGGACCAGATAGGCCAAGGTGAGCCGGGCGCGGAAGGTCATCGGCTGCCCTCCGGGTCCTCACGCAGGACGTAGCCGACCCCGCGGACGGTGTGGATGACCCGCGGCTCACCCTCCGCCTCGAGCTTGCGGCGCAGGTAGCCGACGTAGACCTCCAGGACGTTGGAGTCGCGGCCGAAGTCGTAGTCCCACACCCGCTCCAGGATGGTCGAGCGGGTCAGGACCTGGCGCGGGTGCTCCAGGAACAGGGCCAGCAGGTCGAACTCCTGGCGGGTCAGCGAGATCGTCCGCTCGCCCCGCCACACCTCGTGGGTCGAGCGGTCCATCCGCAGGTCGCCGAAGCGCAGCTCGGCCGACCCGGAGCCGTTGCGGCCCCGCCGCAGCAGCGCCTTCACCCTGACCAGCAGCTCCTCGAACGCGAACGGCTTGACCAGGTAGTCGTCGGCCCCGGCCTCGAACCCGGCCACCCGCTCGGGCACCTCGCTGCGGGCGGTCAGCATCAGCACGGCCACCTCGCCGGCCTGCCGGAGCCGCCGGCACACCTCGAGGCCGTCGATCCCCGGTAGCAGCACATCGAGGATGACCAGGTCGGGCGGGTGGTCGAGCGCCCGGCCAAGAGCCTCCTCGCCAGAGGCGGCCACCTCGACCTCGAACCCCTCGTAGGCCAGCGGCCGGCGGAGGGCCGCGGCCAACAGGGGATCGTCGTCGACGACCAGGATGTGTGCGCCCATGCACCTACCGTCGTGAACCGGCCGCCGGGGTGGGCGGCATCGCGTGCTGCCTTGTGGCCATTCTGCCTGCTCGGCGGGGCGATTGCCTAGCGTGGACGGCCGACCGGGTGCTCGCGGCGGGCGTCGGTGGGCGGCTTGTCCGGGCGGAGACCTTTGAACGAGGCGGCCCGCAGCTTGTCGTCCTGGGTCCACTTCAGGTACTCGACCTCGCAGACCAGCTCCGGCCGGACAAAGCGGGCCCCGCGGGGCCGGGGGGTGCCCTCGAACCCCTCGAACTGGGGCTTGTCGACCTGGAGTTCCTGGAGCCGGTCCAGCAGGTCGGCCAGGAACGCGTGGGTGAAGCCGGTGCCGACGTTGCCGGCGTAGCGCAGCCGCCCGTCGTCGTACACCGCCAGCAGCAGCGACCCGAGGGTGGCGGCCCGGCCGCCCTTGCCCGGGGTCCAGCCCACGATTACGCAGTCCTGGACGCACAGCGCCTTGATCTTGCGCCAGTCGTGCGAGCGGGCGCCCGGCCGGTAGGGGCTGGCCGCCCGCTTGGCCACCATCCCCTCCAGCTGCAGCTCCTTGACGTGCTTGAAGAAGTCCTTGCCGGCCCCCTCGACGACCTGGGAGAGGCGGATGTCCCTGGTCTCGACCAGCACCTCGACCAGCCGCGCCCGCCGCTCGACCAGCGGCAGGTCGAGCAGGGACTGGCCGTCCAGCCAGAGCAGGTCGAAGGCCAGGAACTGGACCGGCACCCGGCCCTTGTTGCGGGCCAGCTCGTCGGGGGTGCGGTGGAAGCGGTCCTGCATCCGCTCGAACGACGGCCGGCCTTCGCGGTCGAGGGCCACGATCTCGCCGTCGACCACCGCGTTGCGGGCGGCCAGCTGGCGGTGCATGTCGATCAGCTCGGGGAACTGGGCGGTCATGTCGCGGGTCGTCCGCGAGGTCAGGCGGGTCGAGGTGCCCAGGTTGGCCAGGCAGCGGTGGCCGTCCCACTTGACCTCGAACAGCCACTCGTCGTCGTCGAACGGCTCGCTGGTCAGCACGGCCATCATCGGCTCGTAGGTCGGGGGCGGGGCCGGCTGGGGGAGCGACACCTTGCTCTTCAGGATGACCAGCCAGTCGCGGTCCCGTGTCCGGAACAGGTGGTACTCGGCCCCCTTGTAGCGGGTCCCGTGGAGGCGGACGGTGAGCTTGCCGTCGGCCACCTCCAGCGGCTCGTAGGTGCCGAGGTCGAACAGCCGCACGTCGCCACCGCCGTACTCGCCGGCCGGGATGCTGCCGGAGAAGGTCAGGTAGTCCAGCGGGTGGTCCTCGGTGTTGACCGCCAGGTGCCGCACGCCCGGCTCCTCGGGCAACCGCTTGGGCACGGCGAAGGAGACCAGCACCCCGTCCTGTTCGAAGCGGACGTCGTGGTGCAGCCGCCGCGCATGGTGCTGCTGAATGGTGAACCGCCGCCCCTCCACCAACGGCGCCACCTCCGTCAGCCCCGCCGGATGCGGCTGCTCGGGAAGGCCTGTGGACAGCCGGTCGCCCCCGTCCCCCCGGTCGGCTACCCTCCCGGTAGGGGCCCCATCCACCGGCGGGTGGGGCTCCCGCGTGGGCGGGTGGGGCTCCCGCGTGGGCGGGTGAGGTTCTCGGGTGCCGGATGGTTCTGGGGTGCGCTGGAAGTCGCGTTTGGCGACGTACTCGTCGAGGCTGGCGCGGGAGGCTGGGCGGGTCGTGCGTTTGGAGGGGAACCGGGGGCGGCTCCGTTCGCGGGGGTCCTCGGTGGAGCGGGTGCCGGGGGTGAGGCCGAGGGCCTCCATGGCCGGGGTGAGCGACTGCTTGTCGTCGAGCACCGGCGCGAACCGGTCGCCCTCGGCGAACCGCTCCCAGACGTTGTCGATCCGGAAGTCGCCCGGCTCGATGTCGTCGTCCAGCTCCTCCCAGTCCAGCGGGGTCGAGACCGGCGCCCCGGGCAGGGGCCGCAGCGAGTAGACGCTGGCGATGTTGGCCCCCGACCGGTTCATGTTGTGGTCGATGAAGATCTTGCCCGCCCGGTCGGCCACCGGCCACGCCATGGTCGCCTTCTCCGGGTAGGCGCGTACGACCAGCCGCCCCACCCGCTCGACGAACTCCCGGGCGTCGGTGTGGGTGTGGGTGCCGTCCAGGGGCACGAACACCTGCATCCCGGTCGCCCCCGAGGTCTTGGCGTACCCGCGCAGCCCGAGGCCGTCCAGCACCACCTTGACCAGCTTGGCCACGGTGCGGACGTCCTCGTAGGTGTAAGGCTCGAACGGGTCGAGGTCGAAGAATGCGTAGTCGGGCCGGTCAAGGGAGCCGGCCCGCGAGTGCAGGGGGTGCATCTCGATACAGCCGAGGTTGACCACGTACAGCAGGCTGGCCCGGTCCTGGGCGAGGACGAACTCGACCACCCGGGAGTCCTCTTCGGTGGCCACGGCCGCGGTGGGCAGCCAGTCGGGGGCGTGGGCCGGGACCTGCTTCTCGTAGAACGGCTCGCCGGCCAGCCCGTCCGGCATCCGCTTCATCGTCAGCGGGCGGTCGTGCAGGTGGGGCAGGACCAGGTCGGCGACGTTCCAGTAGTAGGCGAGCAGGTCGCCCTTGGTGATGCCCTCGCCGGGCCAGTAGACCTTGTTCAGGTTGGACAGGCGCAGCTCACGGCCGTCGTCCTCCAGCCGCCAGGCGTCGCCGGACCGCCGGGCCGGGAGTGGCGAGGGAAACGGCAGGTGACGGCGTTTGCCGGGAGCCAACTGGGGCCAGTCCTCCTTTAGTTGCGTTGCTCGCCAGCGTACAGTTGTCCCTGGTCCGTGACCGTCGCCTTCCGACGTGCCCGCCGCTCGCGGAGTGCTCCGACGTCATAAGGAGGCCTGGTTCGTGAAGACGATCTGGAAGGGGGCGATCTCCTTCGGGCTGGTCACCATCCCCGTCCGGGTGTATGGGGCCACCGAGGCGAAGAGCCTCCGGTTCAACCAGCTGCACGAGCCCGACGGCGGCCGGATCCGCTACAAGCGGGTGTGCTCGGTCGACGGGGAAGAGATCGACTACTCCGAGATCGTCAAGGGCTACGAGTACGAGAAGGACCACTACGTGACCCTGACCGACGAGGAGCTCGACTCGCTGCCGATCTCCTCGGCCAAGGCGATCGAGATCGAGCGGTTCGTCGAGGCCGAGGAGATCGACCCGATCTACTTCCAGAAGGCCTACTACCTGGTCCCAGAGGGCACCGGGGTCAAGGCCTACCACCTGCTGCGGGAGGCGATGGCCGACGACGGCAAGGTCGCCCTGGCCAAGGTCGCCTTCCGCGACAAGGAGCACCTGGCCACCCTGCGGCTGCGCGACAACGTGTTCGTGCTGGAGACGATGTTCTGGCCGGACGAGATCCGCGTGCCCAAGTTCGACGTTCTGGACGAGTCGGTCGAGCTGCGGCCGCAGGAGATCCGCATGGCCCGCAGCCTGATCGACAGCCTCACCGACGCCTTCCAGCCCGAGGAGTTCACCGACGAGTACCGGGCGGCGCTCGAGGAACTGGTCCAGAAGAAGATCCAGGGTGAAGAGATCACCTATACCGAAGAGGCCGAACCGTCTAAGGTGGTCGACCTGATGGAGGCGCTCAAGGCGAGTGTCGAGGCGGCCAAGGCCGGCAAGCCGGCCCCGGCCCGCAAGTCGAGCAGCCGAGGGCGGAAGAAGGCGGCAGGCGAGTAGTCGAGTAGCAGGCGTCCCGCTCCGGGGCGTCGTGGGGGGTGGACGTGGGGCTTGACCTCTGCCCGTCGACGGCGTTCCGTGACGCGGTCGCATCGATGCTTGACGGCCTGCCGGCCCGGACCGGCCTCGGGACCTGGCTGCTGGTGCGGCTGCTCGACGACGGCGGGTCCTCGGTGCTGGCCGTCCGCGACCGTAGCTACGGCATCCGCGTCGACCAGGAGCTGTCCGACGCCGACCTGCCCGTGCGGGCCCTTGTCGACGGCCGCGGCCCCCGGGTGGCCCGGGTCGCGGCCGAAGCCCAGGCCTACGCCAGCGCCTCGCTCGGCGGCGGCGCGCCCGTCGGCGCCCTGGCCGGCGTGCCCGTGCTTGCCCCCGACGGGTCGGTGTTCGGCTGCCTGTGCGGGGTCGACCCCGAGCCGGGCCGGCCCGAGCTGGCGGCCGAGCTGCCGACCATCGAGCTGCTTGGCCGGATGCTGGCCGTGCTGCTGGCCCAGGAGCTTGACCGCCAGGAGCTGCAGCGGCGCTTCGAGCTGGCCGAGCTGGACGCCCTCACCGACCCGCTCACCGGGGTCGGCAACCGCCGGGCGTGGGACCGGCTGCTGGACGCCGAGGAGGCCCGCTGCCGCCGCTACGGCTCGGTGGCGTCGCTGGTCGCGATCGACCTGGACGAGCTGAAGCGGGTCAACGACAGCCAGGGCCACGCCGCCGGGGACCGGCTGCTGTGCCGCACCGCCCAGGTGATCGACGCCTGCCGCCGGGCCGCCGACGTGGTCGCCCGGCTTGGAGGCGACGAGTTCGGCGTCCTGGCCGTCGAGTGCGACGAGTCCGCGGCCAAGGTCCTGGCCGACCGCCTCCGGGGCGCCCTCGAGGCGGCCGGCATCCGGGCCTCGGTCGGCCACGCCACCCGCCAGCCGTCGGGCACCCTGGCCACGGCCTGGTCGGCCGCCGACGCCGAGATGTACGCCGAGAAGCGTCGGGTGGCCCGCTAGCTCCCGCTGTCGGGCGGGGGCTCGCGCCGGCCGATCCGCACCCGGTGCTCCTCGGACTCGCGGAGCGACCGCTCGGCCAGACGGCGCAGCTCGGTCGCCTTGCGGCGCTCGTCGATGCGGCGGCGGCCCTCTGGGGTCTCCTGCTCGACCTGGAGTGACAGGTAGGCCAGGGCGCCGAGGGGGATCGGCAGCCAGAAGTTGATCAGCCGGTAGGAGACGACCCCGAGGGTGGCCGTGCCCCGGTCGGCGCCGAAGAAGGTGAGCAGGGCGATCATGGTCGCCTCGACCACGCCGAGCCCGGCCGGGGTGATCGGGATGGCGGCCAGCACATAAGCCAGCCCGAAGGCCACGATCAGCCCGTCGATCCCGGCCCGGTACCCGAAGGCGAGCAGGAACACCCACAGCGAGGCGGCCGAGCAGAGCCAGAAGGCCAGGTCCCAGAGCAGGCCGCGGATCAGCCGGGGGCGGTCGGCGACCAGCGTCTGGAGCCGGGCGGCCAGGCGCAGGACCAGCCGGTAGACGCTCTCCTCGTCCAGGAAGGGGATCCGGCTGGCCACCGTCCGCGTGACCCTGGCGGCGCCCTCCTCGCCCCGCATGAGCAGCACCACCGCGGCCGAGAAGCCGCCGAGCAGCACCACCCCGACGAGGGCGGCGGTGGCGTACAGGGGGTTGTACGACCCGCCGAGGATCGAGACCAGCAGGCCGACCCAGAGCAGGAGGTTGAGCACCACCGCCGAGCCGATGCCCTGGGCGGCCATAGCGAAGGCGGCGTCGGTGCCCGACAGCCCGAACCGGGTCAGCAGCCGGAACCCGAGCGCCCCCCCGACGGCCGCGCCCCCCGGGACCACATGGCTGACGGCCAGGGTCGACAGGTTGATCCGGAGCAGGGTCAGGTAGGAGGGCGGGGTGCCGTGGATCATCGCCCTGGTCAGGTTGGCGTAGCTGAGGATCGAGCAGGTCTCAAGGGCGACCGCGAGGACGATCAGCCACAGGTTGACCCCGGCCAGCAGGTGCAGGGCCCGGCGGGCCCCGGCGATCTGGGGCAGCACGAAATAGATCACCACAAAGGCGACCAGCAGAAGCTGGACGAGGCGCCTGACCGGCGTGACCAACCGCACTCGGGTCCTAGCCATGGGTACTGGCAGTATAGGTGGCCGGTCGCGGAACCCCAGGTAGACCCGGGCTAGGCCTTGGACCCCAGGCGGGCCAGCAGCCCGGCCAGGAGGGCGGTGCGGGGGACCACGCTGTCGAGGTCCAGCCACTCGGTCGGCCCGTGGGCCTCGCCGCCCACCGGGGCAAGGCCGTCGATGGTGGCCAGCCCGGCGGCCGCGGTCGTGTTGGCGTCCCCGGCCCCGCCGGTGGCGGCCTCGCCGACCTCGAACCCGAGGTCGCGGGCGACCGCCTGGGCCTGGCCGACCAGCGCGGCCACGGCCGCGGTGCGCTCCATCGGCGGGTGGCGGTGGGCCGGGGCCATCGTCGCCGTTGCCCCCTCGACGGTGGTCGCGGCCACGATCCGACCGACCTCGTCCATGGCCTGGTCGAAGGCGGCCCTGGTGGCCGCCCTGACCTCGACCTGCATGACCGCCCGGTCGGCGACCACGTTGGTGCGGCTGCCGCCCCTGAGCACCCCGACGTTGCAGGTCACCCCGTCCCAGCGGCCGTTCAGGGCCTGGAGGGCGACCGTCTTGTGGGCCGCCTCCAGGACCGCGTTGACCCCCTCGGCCGGCCGCACCCCGGCATGGACGGCCTTGCCCGCGACCTCGACGGTGAACGCCGAGATGCCTTTGCGCGCCGAGACCAGGGCGCCGTTGACCCGGGCCGCCTCCAGCCCGACGGCCACGTCGTGCTCGCCGGCCAGGGCCTCGATCAGGGGGCGGCTGAACGGCGAGCCGATCTCCTCGTCGGGCGAGCAGACCAGGGTGATAGCGGCGAAGTCGTCGAAGCCGGTCAGGTCGCAGAGGACCTCGACGGCCTCGAACCCGCACACCACCCCGGCCTTGTCGTCGGTCACCCCCGGCCCGTAGGCGCGCCCGTCCCGGGTCCGGAACGGGCGGGCGGCGGCCGTGCCCTCGTCGAACACGGTGTCCATGTGGGCCAGCAGCAGCAGGCGCCGCCCGCCCTCGGCCACCGGCCTGGCCCCGGCCCGCCGGCCGACCACCATGTCGCCCAGCGGCGCCCCGGCCCACTCCTGGTCGGGGCGGTGGCGGTGACGCTCGACCTCCCAGCCGCCGGCCTCGAAGCGGGCCTGGCACAGGTCGGCCACCCGGTTCACGCCGGCCGTCGTGAAGGAGCCGGAGTCGATGTTGACCAGCTCCTCGATCCGGCCGAGGACGTCGTCATAGCGCTCACGCAGCGGGGCCAGGAGGCTGGCCGGCTCGGTCCTCGGGTCGGTCACAGGCCCAGGCTCCTGACGACGCCCTTGACGGTGTCGGCCGACCGGCGCAGGCCCTCGGTCTCCTCCTGCGACAGCGGGCCCGGCAGGACCAGCTCGACGCCAAGGCGGTCCACCACCGACGGCAGCGACAGGCAGACGTCGTGGATCCCGGCCTGGCCGTCGAGCAGGGAGCTGACCGGCAGCACCTGACGCTGGTCGTACAGGACGGCCTCGACGATCCTCGAGGTGGCCAGCCCGACCGCGTAGTTGGTCGCCCCCTTGCCCCGGATGATCTCGCCGGCGGCGCCGACCACCCGGCGGTGGATCTCGGACCGGGCGGCCGCGTCCAGCGGCGGCCGCCCAGGGACGTCCCAGGCCAGCAGCGGCACCGACCCGATGGAGGCGCTGCTCCACAGCGGGATCTCCGAGTCGCCGTGCTCGCCGGCGATGTAGGCGTGCACGCTCTGCACGGCCACCCCGCAGTGCTCGGCGACCAGCAGCCGCAGTCGCGAGCTGTCCAGCACCGTGCCCGACCCGAACACCCGCTGGGCCGGCAGGCCGGAGAGCTTCAGGGCCGCGTAGGTGATCACGTCGACCGGGTTGGTGACCAGCAGCAGGATCGCGTCCGGGGCGACCTCGAGCAGCTGGGGGATCATCGTCCTGGAGAGGGCGACGTTGGCCTCGGCGAGCTCCATGCGGGTCTGGCCCGGCTTCTGCTTGGCCCCGGCGGTGATCACCACCACGTCGGCCCCGCGGCAGACCTCGATGTCGTCGGAGCCGACCACGGTGGCCTGGGGGACGAACTGGAGCCCGTGGTTGAGGTCGAGCACCTCGGCCCTGGTCTTGGCGGCGTTGATGTCGTACAGGGCGATGGTCCGGCCGATCCCCCGGATCAGGCAGGCATAGGCACAGGTGGCCCCGACGCTTCCGGCCCCGACGACGGCGACCTTGGTCGTGCCGATGGCTGTCTGGGTGGTCATGGCCGCACCATACCCCGATGGCGCCGGGATAGAGTTCGGCACATGGCGGAGGGAGACCCCGAGGGTCCCGGCACCGCCCTGGTCGAGCTGCGGGTGCTCGACGGGGCCAACCTCTACTTCCCGCGCCCGGCGATCAAGGTCACCCTGGCCGTGCCCGGCCTGCTGTCGCTGCCCGAGGAGCGGGCGGCCGCGGTGGCCGCCGAGGTCG
>DATENJ010000332.1:0-12848 GCA_035275125.1 Actinomycetes bacterium
ACCAACTCGAGGAGGCGTCAGTGGGGGAGACGGCATCGGCGTTCGAGGTCCTCCGGGGCAAGGCGTTCCCGGCCATGACCGAGGACGAGCAGGCGATGGTCCGCCAGCTGCTGCGCGAGCTGCGGCCGAACCTGCCAACCCGCGTCACCCGCAGGACCCGGCTGGCCAAGGGAGGGTCCCGGTTGCACCTGCGGCGCACCGTGCGCCGGTCGCTGCGCACCCAGGGCGAGGTGGTGGCCAGGCAGTGGCGGCGCCGGCAGCTGGAGCACCGCACGATCGTGCTGGTGCTCGACGTCTCCGGCTCGATGGCCAGCTACTCCCGGGCCATGCTCCAGTTCGCCTACGGTCTGGCCAGGTCCGGCACACCGGTCGAGGTGTTCTGCTTCGGCACCCGCCTGACCCGCATCACCGGGGCGCTGCGGAGCCGCGACCCCGACACCGCCCTGGAGCAGGCGGCCGCCGCCGTGGTCGACTGGGACGGCGGCACCCGCATCGGGGAGTCGCTGCGCGACTTCGTCCGGACCTGGGGGCGCCAGGGCTTCGTGCGCCGTTCGGTGGTGCTGATCTGCTCGGACGGGCTGGAACGGGGCGACCCGGCCCTGCTCGGCGAGCAGATGGCCAGACTGTCACGGCTCACCCACCGGGTCGTCTGGGTCAACCCGCTCAAGGGCGACCCGGAGTTCCAGCCGGTGTCGCGGGGCATGCGGGCCGCGCTGCCCCATATCGACGAGCTCGTGGCCGGCGACACCTTCGACAGCCTGGCCCGCGTCGCCGCTCGCCTCGGGCGGGACGACCGGGTCGCGGCGAGGCGGGGTGCGCGGTGAGCGGGACCATCGTGATCGAGCACGGGCTGGTGGTCCCGGCCCCCGGCGAGGACGCCGTGCTCGACGGCGGGGTAGTGGTGATCGAGGGCGACCGCATCAGCCGCGTCGGCGAGGACGGCGACGCCGGCCCGCCACCCGATGGGGCCACCCGGATCGACGCCACCGGCTGCGCCGTCCTCCCGGGGCTGGTCAGCTGCCACGCCCACTCGCGCCCGTTCAGGGGACTGGGCGACGGGCTGGGCATGATGGCCTGGCATGACCGCTTTGTGCACCAGTTCGCGGCCCGCATGACGCCCGAGGACGCCTACGTCGGCGCGGCCATCACCTTCCTGGAGATGCTCCGCAACGGCATCACCACCGTGCAGGTCATGAGCAGCATCACCGTCGTCGAGGACAGCGAGGTCGCCGCCGCCACCGACAGCGGCATCAGGGCGCGCCTTGTCCCCCACGTCGTCGAGCGTGACGACATCGAGGCCACCGTCGCCCGGATCGAAGCCGAGGCCGCCGGGGGAGCCGACCGGGTCAGGACCTGGCTGGGCCTCGAGGTCCCGGAGATCGCCAGTCTCGACACCATGCGCCTGGTTGCCGAGGAAGCCGAGCGGCTCGGGGTCTTCGTCCACACCCACTTCTCGGAGGTGGAGCGCAGCGACCTGGACCGCCTCGACCAGGGCGGTCTGGTCCGCCCCGGCGTCAGCCTGGCCCACTGCGTCCACCTGGACGACGGCGACATCCGGCGCCTGGCCGAGGCGGGCGTCTCGATCTCGCACAACCCAAGGAGCAACTCGCGCTACGGCAACGGCGTCGCCCCCCTGCGCAAGCTCCTGGACGCCGGCGTGGTCGTCGGCCTCGGGACCGACGGGCCCGACTCGACCTTCTCCTGCGACGTGTTCGAGGAGGCCCGTCTGGCCGCGTTCCTGGCCAGAGCGACGGCGCGGGACCCGCTGGCGCTGACCGCCGACGAGGCGCTCGGGCTGGCCACCGGCGGTGGGGCACGGGCCCTCGGCCTTGACGGCCAGATCGGCCGCCTGGCCCCGGGGGCCAAGGCCGACGTGATCGTGGTCGACCTCACCTCGGCGTCGGCGGCGCCGGTGCTGGCCAGCCAGCCCCACCGCAACCTGGTCCCGGTCCTGGTGTTCGGCACGGTCGGCAAGGACGTGCGCGACGTCGTGGTGGACGGGCGCCTGGTGGTGCGCGACCGGGTCGTCCAGACCCTCTCCGAGCCCGAGATGGTGGCCCAGTGCGAGCGGCGGGCCCGGCGCATCCTCAGCAGCATCTAGGCGAGTGAGCGGGGCATCCGGTAGGGGATCTCACTCGGCTTTCATCAGGCGGAAGGACCTTTCGTAGTGTAGTTACGCCGGGGTAACGTACCCGGTAACCGTGCACACCTCGGCCGTGCCGTTTCGGCCACCATCGCGCTCCCGGCGAGGCCGGCCAAGCAGAAGGAGCAGCCGACATGACAGGGCAGACGAGCGAACTGGCTGTGAAGAGCGCCGGGCGGCCGCTCCTTGGGCAGGTGGCGATCGTCACCGGGGCCGCCAAGGGCCTCGGCGCCTCCATCAGCCAGTTGTTCGCCGAGCAGGGTGCCAACCTCACCCTGGTCGGCCGTGACCACCAGGCGCTCCTGTCCCACGCGGCCAAGCTCGACGCGGCCAGCGAGGGCCGCGAGAGCATGGTCGTGGCCTGCAGCGTCCTCGACGAGCAGGCCGTGTCCGACATGGTCGAGGCGACCGTCGACCGGTTCGGGCGCGTCGACATCCTGGTCAACAGCGCCGGCGGCACCGGGCCGATCGAGACGTCCTGCCAGGACTACCCGCTCGACGGCTTCCGCGAGGTGCTGGAGCTGAACGTGCTCGGCACCTTCCTGCCCTGCAAGGCCACCATCCCGCACCTCATTGCCCAGGGGAGCGGCCGCATCGTCAACATCGGCGGCACCTCCGGCATCCGCGGCTACAAGCACCGGATCGGCTACTCCTCGTCCAAGTGGGCCGTGCGTGGCCTGACCAAGACCCTCGCCCTGGAGCTGGGGCCGCACGGGGTGACCGTCAACACCGTCCTGCCCAACGTCACCAACGGTGACCGGATGGACCGCATCGTCCGCGAGAAGGCCCGCAAGACGGGCCAGACCCCAGAGGCGGTCTACGCCGACTTCGCCGGCCAGACCGCGCTCGGGCGCTTCATCGACGACGTCGACATCGCCGCCGCGGTCGGCTTCCTGGTTTCGGAGGGTGCCCGTAACATCACCGGCCAGGACATCGTCGTCGATGCGGGGTGGAGCATCTGAGTGAAGCTCGCCTGAGCCGAGCAACCGTCCGCGCCCTCGCCGTCCAGACCGGGCCGGCGGACGCCGACGTTGCCGTCAACATCGCCGCCGTCCGGCGGCTGGTGTCGGCCGCCGAGCCGCGTCCCGACCTGGTCGTGCTGCCCGAGCTGTTCGCCAACCCGTTCTGGTGCGTCGGGCTCAGCGACCCGGCCTACTTCGCCTGGGCGGAGGGCCTCGACGGCCCGGTCGTCACCGGCATGCGCGCCCTGGCCAGGGACCTCGGCGCGGTGGTGGTGGCCTCGTTCTTCGAGCGTGGCGAGGTGGCCGGGGAGTTCCACAACAGCGTGGCCGTGATCGACCGGTCCGGCGAGCTGGTGCCAGGGCGGCTGCCGTCCGGACGGGAGGTGCTGACCTACCGCAAGCACGCGGTGTCCTCGTTCCGCTGGGACGGCCAGGTGAACGACGAGAAGTTCTACTTCCGGCCCGGCGACGGCTTCCCGACCTTCGCGACCGACGTCGGCCGCCTGGGCGTGCTGGTCTGCTACGACCGCTGGTTCCCCGAGGCCTGGCGGATGCTGGCCCTCCAGGGGGCCGAGGTCGTCTGCGTGCCCAACGCCTCCCTCGGGGACGTGTCCGACCTGTTCGTGGCGTCGATGCGCACCTGCGCGGCCCAGAACCTGCTCTACGTCCTGGCCACCAACCGGGCCGGGGTCGAGGAGGTGGAGGGCCGCCGCTCCCGCTACTACGGCCTGTCCTGCATCATCAGTCCCCGCGGGGAGGTGCTGGCGCTGGCCGGTGAGGCCGAGCCGGACCGGGCGGTCGCCGCCGACCTCGACCTGGCCAAGGTCGCCGAGGCCAGGACCAGGCAGACCATGTACCGTGACCGCCGTCCGGAGCTGTACGGTCTGCTGACCGAGCCGCGGCAGCCGGCTGGCGAACCGGGAGGGGAGCACCATCGGCGGAGTCCGTGACCTGCGCGACGGGCTGCGCACGCTGAGCGAGGCCGGCGCGCTGCTGGTGGTCGAGCGGGCGGTCGACCGGACCTGGGAGATCACCGCCGTGCTCGACCGGCTGGAGCGGGACCACCGCTTCCCGGCGGTGCGCTTCAGCTCGATCAAGGGCTTCCCGGGCTGGTCGGTGGTTGGCAACGTCTTCGCCAGCCGGCCGGCGATCGCCGCCCTCCTCGACGCGCCGGTCGACCGGCTCACCGAGGAGGTCGCGCGGCGCCTCGAGCGGCCGATCGATCCGGTGCTGGTCGACGACGGGCCGGTGCACGACCGGGTCCTGACCGGGGACGAGGCGACCCTCGAGGCGCTGCCGATCCCAACCCACCACGAGCGCGACGCCGGCCCCTACCTGTCGTACGGCGTGGCCGTCTGCAAGGACCCCGAGACCGGGGCCCGCAACGTCGGCATCTACCGGTTCATGCAGCGCGGCCCGAGGGAGCTGGTGCCCTCGCTCACCTCCATCTCCAACATCGCCGACATCTTCGCCCGCCAGGAGGCCAAGGGCCGGCCGCTGGACCTGGCCATCCTCCCCGGGGTGACCCCGTTGCTGGGACTGGCCGCGAGCTACAAGGCGCCGCTCGGCACCGACGAGCTCGCGCTGGCCGGCGCCCTGGCCGGCGAGCCCCTGGAGCTGGTGCGGGCGACCACCATCGACGTCGAGGTGCCGGCGGCGGCCGAGGTCGTGATCGAGGCCAGGGTGCGGCCGGGGGAGCGCTACCCCGAAGCCCCCTTCGCCGACATGTCCCGCGCCTACAGCCGCCAGAAGATGGGCCCGCTGGTCGAGGTCAAGGCCATCACCCACCGGGCCGACCCGATCCTCCAGCTCGCGTTCTCCGGCCACCCCGACGCCACCAACCTGGCCGCGGTCTGCCACGAGGTGGCGATCTGGCGGGCCGTCAGCCAGTCCAGCTCGTGTGTCACCGGGGTGCACGTGCCGGCCAGCGGCTACGGCTTCCACTGCTATCTGGGTGTGCACAAGCTGCCGACGGTCGAGGGGCGCGAGCGGGGCGAGCACCGCAACGCCATGCTGGCCGCGGTCGGGGCGGTGCCGCAGATCAAGCTGGTCGTGGCCGTCGACGACGACGTCGACATCTACGACGACACCGCCGTCATGGGGGCCCTGGCGCGTCGCTTCCAGGCCGTGGACCCGCTGACCGGCGAGCCCCGCCTGACGGTCCTTCCCAACCTCAAGGGGGCCAGCTACGACCCGTCCAGCTTCCACCGGGAGTACCCGAACGCCAAGCTGCTGGTGGACTGCACCCTGCGCAGCGACCTGGACGAGGGCCAGCGCGCCTCCTTCGAGGAGGCCCGCTGCCGGGGCAGCGACGACCTCGACCTGGACGCCTACCTCGGCTGACCGGTGGTCGAGCTGCAGGAGCAGCGCAGCCGCATCTGCTCGGCGATGTCCTCGACCCCGACGTGCAGGAGCTTGATCCAGCTGGTCAGGGACGAGCGCTCGAGGCGGGCCCTGGGCCCGGCGATGCCGATCGAGGCGACCCCGTAGCCCTGGTCGTCCAGCAGGGCCATGGCGACGCCCCAGACGCCCAGGTCGGTCTCCTCGAACGAGCGCGCCCAGCCCTTGGCGCGGATCGAGACCAGCTCCTGCCTGAGCTCGTCGGGATCGTCGATGGTGGCCTTGCAGAACTTCTCCAGCGGGCCGGCCAGGATCTGCGCCTGCTCGTCGGCGGGCATGTAGGCCAGGATGGCCTTCTGCTGGGCGCCGGCGTGGAAGGGCAGGAGGCGGCCCGGCTGGACCGACAGCCGCAGCGACTGGGGGCTTTCCACGCGTTCGAGGCAGACGGTGCTGAGCCGGTCCTCGCTCGGCACCACCAGCAGCGTGGTCTCGCCGGTCTGGGTCGACAGCCGCTGGAGGACCGGCATGCTCACGGTCCGGAGGTCGGTCGAGGCCTCGGCGTTGCGGCCGAGGGCGAGCGCGGCCGGCCCGAGCCGGAACCGCTTGGTGAGCTTGTCGCGGGCCACGAAGCCGTGGCGCTCCAGCGCGGCCAGGATGCGGTAGGTCGTCGGCACCGGGAGCTGGCACTCGCGGCCGATCTGGGTCGTTGTCCACTCCCGGCGCTCGGAGGTGAACAGGGCCAGGACGGCGAAGGTCCGCTCAAGGAGCTGGGGCGAGCTGGGGTCGGTCTTGCGCTGGCTCGTCCGGTTGGTGCCTAGTTCTGTCATCTTGACATCCCCCTCGGAGCCGCAGATAGTCTGCTCAACTCACGGAATGGCTTTTTATATCGTGAAAGTAGCGCACTGGCAACGGCGGGACGAGAGGGAAAGGACGGGACCAGGTGACGCGTCCGGATCTCAAGCTCCTTGAAGGCGCGATCGACATGCACGCCCACACCGCGCCGGCGCTGTTCCCGCGGCCGATCTACGACACCGACCTGGCCAAGGTCGCGCTCGACTACCGGATGCGCGGGTTCGTCCTCAAGGACCACGACAGCGCCACCTTCCACCGCGCCTTCTACCTCAAGCGCCAGTTCCCCGGCCTGGAGCCGATCGGCGCCATCGTGCTCAACCGCTCCGTCGGCGGCCTCAACCCGGCCGTTGTCCAGGCCGCCCTCCAGTACGGGGCCAAGGTCATCTGGATGCCGAGCAACCATGCCAAGCACCACGCCGAGTACTTCGGCATGCCCGACTACCCCCAGCTCGGCCGGTCCAAGCCGCAGCTCCCTGGTCCCGGGGTGACGGTGCTCGACGAGAACGGCAAGCTCAAGCCGGAGGTGCTGTCGATCGTCGAGCTCGTCGCCGAGGCCGACGCCTGCCTGTGCACCGGGCACCTCGACCTGGAGGAGGTCCGCCTGCTCCAGGACGCGGCGATCGACGCCGGCGTCAGCAAGTTCCTCGTCACCCACGTCAACTGGGCCCTGTGCAAGAAGGACCTCGACCTCCAGCGCGAGTTGATCGCCAAGGGCGCCTACCTTGAATACGTCTCCATCAGCTGTGTCTCGGCCACCTTCTACGAGCAGACCCCGCACGAGCTGGCCGGCTGGATCATGGAGACAAAGGGCGACCACATCATCCTCAGCTCCGACCTCGGCCAGGGCTCGGGGCCGCCCCACCCCGAGGGCATCCGGATGCTGCTCTACTCGCTCCTGGACGAGGGCGTGCCGGCCGACTACCTCCAGAAGATGACCCAGTACAACCCGGCCGTCCTCACCGGTCTGAACCCCTAAGGGGCGGCCGGCGCGCCGCCGTTGCCGCCGTTCAGGCGGCGGGCGGCGTCCTGGATGGACTTGACGATGAAGTGGTAGCCGGTGCAGCGGCACAGGTTGCCCGAGATGCCGTGGCGGATCTCGTCCTCGGTCGGGTCGGGGTTGGCCTCCAGCAGGGCCTTGGTGGCCAGGATCATGCCAGGGGTGCAGAAGCCGCACTGGAGGCCCTGGTTCTGGACGAAGGACTCCTGGATCGGGTGCAGGTCGTCCGGTCCCGAGCTGAGCGCCTCGACGGTGGTGATCTCGGCCCCGTCGACGTCGGCGGCGAGCACGCAGCACGACTTGACCGTCTGGCCGTCAAGGAACACGGTGCAGGCACCGCAGTTGCCGGTCGCGCAGCCGATGTGGACCCCGGTCAGGCGCAGCCGCTCGCGCAGCATCTCGGCCACGATCATGCGGGTGTCGATCTCGACCTGCCGGTCCTCGCCGTTGACACGGACCTTGATGGTGGTCTTCACGCACGAACCTCCGCCTCGGGGGCTGCCGCCGCCGCGCAGGCCCGGCGGGCGAACACCGACGCCATCTCACGGCGGTAGCCGGCATCGGACATCAGGTCCCCCGAGGCGTCCTTGGCCGCCTCGCGGACCAGCTCACCGACGGCCGCAAGGCTGGCCTCGTCGACACCGCCTCGCAGCTGCCCGGTCACGTCCACCACCAGCGGCGTTGGCCCGACACCGCCGAGGCCGACCACGGCCGAGCCGCCGTCGCCGGCGACCACCGCGGCCGCGTTGACGATCGCGAAGCTGCCCTCGACCCGGGCCAGCCGGGTGAAGGCCGACCGCCAGCCGGCGGCCAGCTTGGGGACGGTGACCGCGGTGACGATCTCCTCCGGCTCGCGGCTGGTGAACATCAGGTCGATGAAGAACTCGTCCGGGGACAGGGTGCGCTCGCCCGCGCTGCTGGACAGGGTGACCCTGCCGCCGAGGGCGGCCAGCACGGGCAGGTAGTCGGCGGCCGGGTCGGCGTGGGCGACGCTGCCCCCGATCGTGCCCCGGTTGCGCACCTGGGTGTCGCCGATCATCCCCGCCGCCGACGCCAGGACCGGGCAGTGCTGCCGGATCAGGGGGTGGGTGGCGACCTCGGTGTGCCGCACCAGGGCGCCGATGACGAGCTGCCCGTCCCGCTCGGTGACCCGGCCGAGCTCGCTGAGCTTGTTGAGGGAGAGGACCTTCTCGGGGCGCACGATGCCAAGGTTCATCATCGGGACCAGGCTCATGCCGCCCGACAGCACGGTGACCTCGTCGCCGTCGCTGGCGAGCAGGCCGAGTGCCTCCTCAAGGGTGGCCGGCGCGTGGAACTCGATCTCGTTGGAAATCATGCGGTGGCCGTGACCTCCTCGGACTGGCGGGCGGCGGCCTCGCGCGCGTCCTTGATCGCCTTCCAGACCCGGCTCGGGGTCAGGATCAGCTCGCTGAGCTCCACGTCCAGCTCGGGGAAGGCGTTCTCGATGGCGCCGCAGAGCGCGCCGAGGACCGAGCCGACCCCGGACTCGCCAGCACCCTTCATGCCGAGGGGGGTGAACGGCGACAGGGTCTCCTGATGGCCGATCTCGAACATCGGCACCTCGACCGCCGTCGGGATGGTGTAGTCCATCAGGGTGGCCGTGTGGAGCTGGCCGTCGCCACCGTAGGAGATGGCCTCGAACATCGCGCTGCCAATGCCCTGGGTGATGGCGCCGTGGAGGTTGGCCGCGACCAGCATCGGGTTGATCAGCCGGCCGGTGTCGTCGACCAGGCAGTACCGCAGCACCTTGACGTAGCCGGTCTCCTCGTCCACCTCCACCACCGCCGCCGCGGTGCCGTTGGGCCAGGCGGGATAGTTGCTGAAGCGGCCCTGCTTCTCGGGCTGGTGGTAGACGTTGCCCATGCGGAAGTAGCGGGTCGCCTCCAGGCCGGGTTCCTCGTCCTCGGCGAACTCGCGGAAGGGGAAGCGGTAGATCTGGTTCACGACCTCGTCGAAGGCCACCGAGGAGCTGGGCGCGCCCTTGACGAAGATGCGGCCGTTGCGGGCGTCGATGTCCTCCGGGTGGGCCTCCAGCATCCGGCCAGCGACCCGGAACAGCTTCTGGCGCAGCTCGACGGCGGCCTTCTGGGTGGCCGAGCCGCCGTACATGGTCGACCGGGAGCTGTAGTTGCCCAGCCCGTAGGGGCAGGTCTCGGTGTCGCCCTGGATCACCCGCACCCGCTGGAACTCGCACCCGAGAAAGTCGGCCGCGATCTGGGCCATGGCGGTCTCGTTGCCACACCCTGGCGAGGTCACGCCGGTGAGCACGGTGACCTCGCCGGTCGGGGCGATCCGCACCGTTGCCCCGTCGTAGGCGCTGATCATCACCGCTCCCGGCATGGCGCAGCCCTCGGGGGTCAGCTCCTGGCCGATGCCGATCCCGATGCGCCGGCCCTGCGCCAGGGCCTCGGCCTGGAGCCGTGGGAAGCTGTCGTAGGCGACCATCTCCAGCACCTTGCGCATGGTGCCGGCGTAATTGCCACTGTCCAGCACGGCGCCGGTCGGCTGGGGGTAGGGGAACTCGTCGGCGGGGATGAAGTTCCTGAGCCGCACCTCGGCACGGTCCACGCCGGTCAGGCGGGCGACCCGGTCCATGACCCTGTCCATCAGGAACGAGGCCGAGTCCTTGCCGAAGCCCCTGTAGGCGTTCCACGGGCACTTGTTGGTGACCACCACCGACAGCTGGATGCGGGCGTTGAGGATCTTGTAGCAGGCCGGCAGGCAGTAGCCGGTCACGAACGACTGCCCCCAGCCGAGCAGCGCGGTCGGCGCGCCGACGTCGGCCACCACCCGGATGTCGATGGCCGAGACCACGCCCTCGGCGTCGAAGCCGGCCTCATAGGTGAAGCGGACGTCGCGGGAGTGGCCGGTGGCCTGGAAGTTCTCGTCCCGCTCCTCGATCCACTTCACCGGCCGGCCCAGCTGCTGGGACAGGTAGGCCAGGAGCGGCTCCTCCTGGAAGGGCGGCTGCTTGAGGCCGAAGGCGCCGCCGACCCGGGGCTGGATCACCCGGATGTCGTTCTCGGGGATCCCGGTCGTCTCGGCCAGGAAGGTCCGCAGCGGGTGCGGGTTCTGGGTCGACTCCCAGTAGGTGAGCTTCTTGGCGAAGCGGTCCCAGGAGGCGATCACCCCCCGCGGCTCCAGCGGCACACCGGTGATCCGCCCTGAGCTGACCGTGCCGCTGGTGCGGTGCTCGGCGGCGGCGAGGGCGGCCTCAACGTCGCCGGCCCGCCAGTCGCGGGTGATGAGCAGGTTGTCGCCCCAGGAGGGCTCGACCAGGTCGGCCCCGGGCTCCATCGCCTTCTCGGGGTCGGCGACGGCCGGCAGGACCTCGTACTCGACCTGGATCAGGTCGCGGGCCATGGTGGCGGTGTACTTGTCCTCGGCGACCACCGCGGCCACGGCCTCGCCGACGTACCGGGCCCGGTCGGGGGTCAGCGGGTACCAGGCCACGCCCTTGGCCCCGATCTCCTTGGTGTTCCAGGCCTCGGGGATCGGCTGCATGGCCGAGCGCGCCTCCTCGCCCGTCATGACGTACACCACGCCAGGGAGGGCCTCGGCGGCCGAGGTGTCGATCGAGACGATCCGGGCATGGGCGTGCGGGCTGCGCAGGATGGACGCCCAGGTCATGCCGGGCAGCTCCAGGTCGCTGACGAAGGTGCCCTTGCCGAGGGCGAGCTCGGTGTTGGTGAGACCGGTGTAGCCAGCCCCGATGTGGGTGAGGGTCTCGGGTTCGGCGGTCGAGGTCATCGCGGTCCTCCGGTGGAGCCGGTGGAGCGTCGGCGGGCGTCGGTCACGCCGACGCGGCGCGCCGCTCGCCGAGTAGCCGGTCCACGTTGCCAAGCGCCTTCATGACGACCTGCTCGGCCTGGGCGGCCACGATCCGCTGGCCGAAGGTGGCGATGCGGCCCGTCACCTGGAAGTCGGCCAGGATGTCCACCGCGGTGGCCTCGCCCTCGTCGGTCAGGCCGAAGCGGAGGTTGGCCCGGACGCTGCTGCGCAGTCCCCGGTCCTCACCCTGGCAGTTGATGGTGACCTTCTGCCGGTCGACGACGTCGGTCATCTCGCCCGCGATGTTGAAGCTGGACTTGACCGAGCCGAGCCGCTGGTTGACGACGCAGCTGAACTCGGTGTCGCTCTTCATCTCGACGCCGGTCACGCCGGGGATACAGCCGGCCACCGTGGGGATGTCGTCCATCAGGGCCCAGACCTCGTCCAGCGGAGCGTTGATGCGAGCGTTGCGCCTGAATTCCATGCCAGTCCTTTCCGCGTCCGGAGGCAGCACTCGCCAGCGTCCGAGCCTAGCATGTCATTCCCGCCTGGTGAATCATGATTCCAAGATGTGAGAGCGATTTCCAGCCAGCTTGCCCGTGGTTTCATGAGATGAAACCCTATTGACGTGGGTGAGAAACGCTCCCAGGATCCGGCTATGACTCAACAGACCTTCTGGCACCCCTTCGCCGACATGAAGGCGGTGGTCGACGGAGGCGAGCTGGTCATCGAGCGCGGCCAGGGCGCCGTCGTCTACGACGCCGACGGGCGGCGCTACATCGACTCGACCGCCAGCCTCTGGTACTGCAACGTCGGGCACGGCAGGCAGGAGATCGCCGACGCCGTGGCCGCGCAGATGGGCCGCATCGAGGCCTACTCGACCTTCGGGGACTTCACCAACCGGCCCGTGCTCGACCTGGCCGAGCGGGTGGCCGCCTACGCCCCCCTCGACGACCCCAAGGTGTTCCTGACCAGCGGCGGGTCGGACTCGATCGACACCGCCCTCAAGCTGGCCCGCCGCTACTGGCAGGCCAGGGGCCAGCCCCAGCGCACCATCGCCGTCAGCCGCACCGGGAGCTACCACGGGATGCACGTGGCCGGCACGGCCCTTGGCGGGATCGAGTCCAACCGTCAGGGCTACGGCGGCATCCTCATGGACGGCGCCGAGTCGGTGGCCTGGGACTCGGCCGAGGCCCTGGAGGAGCTGATCGACCGGGTCGGGGCCGACCACGTGGCCGCGTTCTTCTGCGAGCCGGTGATCGGGGCCGGCGGCGTGTTCCACGCCCCGCCCGGCTACCTGGCCAAGGTGCGCGACGTCTGCCGGCGGGCCGGGGTGCTGTTCGTCGCCGACGAGGTCGTGACCGGCTTCGGCCGGGTCGGGGCCTGGTTCGCCAGCGAGCGCTTCGACCTCGACCCCGACCTGATCGTGTGCGCCAAGGGCATCACCTCCGGCTACCTCCCCCTCGGGGCGGTGGTCGTCTCGGGCCGGGTGGCCGAGCCGTTCTTCGACGGCACGGTGGGGATGTGGCGCCACGGCTACACCTACTCGGGGCACGCCGCCGTGGCCGCGGCCGCCCTGGCCAACCTCGACATCCTCGAAGGCGAGGACCTGATCAACCGGGCCAGGGCTCTCGAGAAGGAGCTGGCCGACGCCCTGCGCCCGCTGGAGTCCCACGAGCTGGTCAGCGAGGTCCGGGTGGCCGAGGGCGTGCTCGCGGCCGTCCAGCTCGTCCCGGCGGCGATCGCCGCCGACGCCGACCTG
>DATENJ010000333.1:0-2451 GCA_035275125.1 Actinomycetes bacterium
CATCCGAAGGATCCGGGCCGAGGAGGCGGCCCGCCGCCGTGCCGCCGAGCGGGCCCGCAAGGCCCGGCTTGCCCGGCTTGCCCGGCAGCGGGCGGCCAACTCGAGGCCGACCGTGATCTCCAACGACACCGACGGCGGCCACCTCGGCGGGCCCAACACGACCAGCTACAACTACCTCACCGCGAACGGCAAGCGCGTCTACGGGCTGGTGGAGCGGATCTTCGACGTCCACTCGATCGGCGGCTGGCGCCCCTACGGCTCGGTGCCGGGCAGCGACCACCCCCGGGGCCGGGCGATCGACGTGATGACCTGGTCCAACCGCTCCCTCGGCTGGCGGATCGCCAACTGGGCGGTCGCCAACGCCTGGGCCCTTGACATCAAGTACGTGATCTTCAACGGCCGCATCTGGACCAGGAGCCGTGGCTGGCACGGCTACCGGCACCCCTCCGACCCCTGCAACTGCAACCCGACCCTGCGCCACGACGACCACGTGCACATCTCGGTCCTGTAGCGAGCCTGGAACGGGACCGGCCCGGGCGGCGAACCGTCCGGGCCGGCTGCCTCGAGGTCGCTAGATGGCGACCTTCACGACCTGCCCGGCACCCGGGAGGATGCTGTTGTTGGTGATGTAGGCGGCGTGGTGCCCGAGCACGAACCCGCCAGGGGCGTTGAGGCCCTCGCTGGCCAGTGTGGTCGTGCTGCCGTCCTTGTTGACCCGGACGAGCCGGCCCACCGGGAGCTCGTTCTCAGGGGCGTTGAGCAGCCCGTCGGTGGCGATCTCGAGCACGTACAGGTGGCCCCGCTTGTCGAAGGCGATGTCGATGATGTTGGTGAAGCCGCCCTTGAAGACCTCGGGGTCGTGGCCGGGCACAACCCGGTAGACGTTGGCCCCGCCCGGCGGGAACGGGAAGCCGGTCAGCTGCCCGACGTAGAGGGCGCCGTCCGGGCCCCTGACCACCGAGGTCGGCACGGCCTGGGGTGGGACCAAGGCCCCGTCCGGAGGGGCGGGGGCCGGAGGCAGCGGTGGGAACACCGCGACCACGCTGATACGGCCCTTGCGGTCCACCTTGAGCAGGTCGTTGCCGCCGGCGTCGGTCACGTACTGGGACTTGTGGCCGACCAGCAGCCCGTTGGGGTTGCTGTCGACCCCGCCCTCGGCCAGGTTGCCGTCGGGGTTGTTGTTCTCCTCGAAGCGCGGGAAGTCGGCCACCGACCGGATGCCGTGCAGGTCGACCTTGAGCAGCTTGCCGAAGCGGCCCGCTCCTGGGCCCAGCGCCTTCCGGGTGGCGGTGCCGCCGCCCGGGTTGCCGATCAGCAGGTAGCCGGTCCAGCCGGAGAAGCCGAGGTCGACCGGCCCGGCGGCGGCGGTGCCGTCCGGCGCGGCCGTCGACGGCAGGCCGGTGAGCACGCGATGCTGGGAGTGCCTGGTGATCCTGGTCACCGAGCCGGAGCGGCCGAAGCAGGCCTCCCCGCCCTCAGGGCTGGGGATGCACGGCCCGGTGCCGCCCTTCCCGGACTCGGCCACGTACAGGGCACCGTCGGGACCGAACCCGATCCCGCGCGGGTTGTTGAGGCCATCGGCCACGACCTTGAGCCCGCCGGAGCCGCCGGAGCCGCCCTCGGCGGCCGTGGTCATGGCCTGGGACGGGCTCTTGAGCTTGCCGGGGGCGGCCGTGGCGGCGCCGCCAAAGGCGGTGACCGCGGCCAGCGCGAGCAGGCCGGCGACAGCGCCGGCCCTGCGAACGGATCTGAGCATGCAGCGACTCCCCTTGCTGGTTCCGGATTGTCAGGGTGCGGTCGCGCCGTCCCCCCTTCCCCCCCCATGTGACGACACCAGGCCGAACCCTATCCTCTGGACCGGCGGGGCTACAGCTTCATTCTGGGTAGTCACAGGACCGTAGTCCCTTGTGGGAGGCTACGGCGGTGAGGACCATTCCTGCCCAGTTGCGTCGAAGGCCGGGCGGGCGTGTGCCCTCGGCGGTGGCCGAGCTGGCCGTCGCGGCCCTCACCGTGGTGTCCGGGCTACAGCTGCTGCGGCTGATGGTGTCGACCATGGTCGGCGTCTACCGCGACCGGCTGGGGGCGCCCCTGGCCGGCCTGGCCCTGTTCGCCTTCGTGGTGGTCGGGCTGGGGCTCCTGGCCGTGCCCGTGGCCAGGCTGCTCGGCCGGCCGCGGGCCCTTGTGGTCAGCGTGGCCGGGGTCGCCCTGGTCCGGCTGGCTATCCAGCTGGTCCCGGACGCGACCGCCCGCTGGCTGCTCGCCCCGGTGGGCGTGATGCTGTTCTGCTGGTTCGTGCCCCTCTGGCTGGCCAGGGACGGCCGGGGGTTCGGGCTGGCCCTGCTGGCCGGGCTGGCCGTCGACACGGCCCTTGCCGGCCTCGGCGGCAGCTGGGACTACGCCTGGTCGACCAGCGGCCGGACGGCCGCCCTGGCCGTGGTGCTGGCCGTCGCC
>DATENJ010000334.1:0-5526 GCA_035275125.1 Actinomycetes bacterium
CGGCCGGGGCCGGTGGCCGGGAAGCCGGCCGCGACCAGGGCGGCCACCACCGGGGCGGCGTTGATCGTCCCGGCCCGCAGGACGACCCCACGGGTGCCCGGCTCCGGACCGGGCTCGGTGACCACGGTGACCAGGTTGACCCCGAGCTCGCCGACCACCGTCATGGCCCGCCCGAGGGCCCCGGGCACATCCGGCAGGACCAGGGTGATCCGGCTCGACGGCTCGCCACCCCCGAGCAGCCGCAGCAGCACCGAGAACAGGTCGGACACGGTGACGATGCCGACCAGCCCCTCCTCGGCCACCACCGGCAGGCAACCGATGGCGTTGTCGACCAGCAGCCGCGCCGCCACCTCGACGGGCTCGTCGGGCCAGACAGTGACCGGCCGGCTGGTCATGACCTCGGCCACCGGACGGTCGGCGAGCGACTCGGCCACCTCCACCCCCGCCCCCGGCCAGGTCTCCAGGTCGCGCTCGGAGACCACCCCGACCAGCTCGGCCCCGGCCACCACCGGCAGGTGCCGGAACCGCCCCCGGCGCATGGCCGACATGGCGGCGGCCACAGTGGCCCGTGGCGACACCGTCACCGGCCGCCTGGTCATCGCGTCAGCGACGAGCACGGGCCTGATTCACCGGGGCACCCCCCTGGGGTTCCCCGGACCCCTCCGGGCCGCCTTGACGAACCGGCCGACCTTGAACGCCGAGGGGCAGAGGTCGGCCAGCTCGCAGCGGTCGCAGCGGGGGTCCTTGGCCGCGCACACCTCGCGCCCGAACCAGATCAGGCGGTGGGAGAAGATGGTCCACTCCTCCATCGGCACCAGCGCCATCAGGTCGCGCTCGACCTTGACCGGGTCGTGGTTGCTGGTCAGCCCGAGGCGCCGCGACAGCCGCCCCACATGGGTGTCGACCACCACGCCCTCGTTACGGGAGAAGAAGGTCCCCAGGACCACGTTGGCCGTCTTGCGGCCCACCCCGGGCAGCTCGACCAGCTCGTCGATGGTCTCGGGGACCTCGCCGCCGTGGTGCTCGAGCAGATAGGCGGCCGCCCCCTGGATCGACCTGGCCTTGTTGCGGAAGAACCCGGTGGCGTGGATGGCCGCCTCGACCTCGGCCCGGTCGGCGGCGGCCAGGTCGGCCGGGGTCGGGTAGCGGCGGAACAGCTCCGGCGTGACCTGGTTGACGACCACGTCGGTCGACTGGGCCGACAGGATGGTCGCCACCAGCAGCTCCCAGGCCGAACGGTGGTCGAGCGCGGTGGTGACGACCGGGTAGCGGGCGGCCATCCGCTCCCGGATCTCGGCCACCCTGGCCAGCCTGGCGGCCTTGGATTCCCGGCGGCGCCGGGGCGCGGCGGCACTCGAGGAGGCGGGCATGGCGGGATGGTAGAGCCCCGTCTCCGGATCGGCCACTGAAGTCCGGGGCCAAACCTGCCGAGAAAGGTTGGGGACCGCGCGCTTGGGGAGGGTGCCGTGACCGGAAACGACGTCAGGGACGAGTGGCGGGCGCCGCTCGACGACCTTCGCACACTTCGCGAGTCGCTGCGGGAGGAGGAGCAGCGGGTCAGCTACTGGAGGCAGCTCGTCCAGGGCCGGCTCGACCTCGTCCGCACCGCGCTCGAGGGTGGCCATCCGAGCGCCGACGACCTGGCCAGCCTGGCCGCGGCCCGGCCGCGCGACGGGGCAAGGCGGCGCTCGCCGGCTGCCACCAGCCTGGCCCTTGAGGGCCTCGTCAGCCCGCTTTCGGGGCTGGAGGGACTCTGGGACGCCCCGATCGCCTGGGACGACCCGCCGGCCCTGCACCGGCTGGAGCGGGGACTGGTCGAGGCCGAGGTCAAGCTGTCCGCCTACCGGCGGGCCCTGCACGAGCGGATCGACGCCTGCACGGCCCAGCTGGTGGACCACTATCAGCGCGATCCGGCTCAGATCGTGAGGTGACGGTCAGCGACATAGCGTTGCGTACGGTGGTTGCAGGCTTCACAAACCGGTCAGCAGACCGTACGCTGATCCTCGTACGAGGAGGCGCTGTTGGGCATCGCTGTCCGGCATATCGGGCGGGCGACCCTGCTCGGTGCGGGCGCTCTGGCCACAACGCTGGCCGCCGAGGTCATGGCGGCCCGGCGCCATCGGTTTGTTTCCTCTGAGCCGCCGCTGGAGATCAGCGGCACGATCGGTCCGGAGGATGGCGACCCACTTACGCTGGTCGTTCTCGGCGACAGCTCGGTCGCCGGGGTCGGTGCCGACGCCGCCGAGGACACCCTCACCTACGGGGTGGCCAAGGCGCTGAGCGACGAGTACCGGGTCAGCCTGCACGCCTTCGGCGTCTCCGGCT
The DNA here is from genome assembly GCA_035275125.1 of Actinomycetes bacterium. Classification (GTDB taxonomy): domain Bacteria; phylum Actinomycetota; class CALGFH01; order CALGFH01; family CALGFH01; genus CALGFH01. Next base: position 2,326 of record DATENJ010000334.1, read on the forward strand.
CCCGGCTCTGTGACGTTGTAAGCCGCCAGCTCCCGCAGCTGGAGGGCCTGCGCGCCGACATCGTGCTGGTCTGCGTCGGCACCAACGACGTCACCCATGGCACCACCCTCCGCGAGGCCCGCCGCCAGCTCCGGCTGCTGGTCGGCGGCCTGGCCGAGGTCGCTCCCGAGGCCAAGGTGATCGTGTCGGGGCTGCCACCGGCCGAGACGGCGACCGCCTTCCACCGCCCCCTGCGCGACCTGCTCGGGTTCCGGGCGCTCCTGTTCACCCGCCTCTACCGGGCCGAGCTGACCCCCCACGGCATCTCGGTGTTCGACATCGCCAAGCTCACCAAGTCGGCCTTCCACGGCAAGCGGGAGATGTTCAGCGCCGACAGGTTCCACCCCTCCAGCGCCGGCTACGCCTTCCTCGGCACCGTCTACGGCCGGGCCGTCCGCGAGGCTCTCGACGCCGCCACCCGCGACCTCCAGCCCGACCCCGAGGCCGAGCTCGCCAGCTAGCCCACGGCCTCGGGCGGCGACACCGCGAACCGGGGCAGCAGCAGGTGGACCAGCGGGCCGATGCTGAGCGCGTACAGCACGGTGACGACCCCGAGGGTGCCGCCAAGGAGCCAGCCTGTCAGGACCACCACGACCTCGATGGCCGTCCGGATCGGCCCCAGCGGGCCGCCGGTGCGCCGCACCAGGCCGGTCATGAGCCCGTCGCGCGGCCCAGGGCCCAGCCGGACCCCGATGTAGGCGGCCGTGGCCACGCCGTTGAGCAGGATGCCGGCGGCCGCGAAGCCGGCCCGCCCCGGCAGCCCGCCCGGCGCCGGGAGGACGGTCAGGACCGCGTCGACGGCCAGCCCGACCACCACGACGTTGCTGAGAGTCCCGAGCCCCGGCCGCTCGCGCAGGGGTATCCAGGCCAGTAGCACCAGCGCCCCGACGACGATCGTGACCGTGCCCAGCGACCACCCCAGCCGCCGCGAGAGTCCCTGGTGGAGGACGTCCCATGGCATCACGCCGAGTGATGACCGCACCATCAGGGCCATCGACACGCCGTACAGGACCAGCCCGGCGTACAGCTGCGCCAGCCGCCGGGGCAGCCTCCAGCTAGTCAAACAGCTCGTCGAAGAAGCTCTTCTTGCGGCGCTTTTGCGACCCCTGGCTGTAGCGGCGGCGGTCGTCATCGTCGTCGTCGTCGCGGTCTTTGAACGGGTTGGGGATGCTCTGCTGCCGGCCTCGCTCGTACTCGCGCTCTTTGGGGGCCGACTGGCCGCGCTGCCAGCCCTGCTCGGCGTCGACCAGGCGCTCGAGCTCGCCCCGGTCGAGGAAGATGCCACGGCAGTCGGCGCACTGGTCGACGGTGATGCCGCTGCGCTCGTAGGTCCGCATGAGCCCCTGGCACTTCGGGCAGATCAGATCGGTTGCCAAATTGGATCGCCTCCTCGTGTGGAGTCTAGGTTAGCCCGCGACCACCGCGAACCGTGGGGTGACCCCGAGCAGCCGGGCGGCCGGCGGCTGCTCGAGCAGCTGGGCCCACTCGATGTCGCCCAGCCGCTCCAGCCGGGCCGGGCCCCAGCCGGCCGCCTCGACCAGCTCGACCACCTGGTCGGGGTGGGTCCCGCCGGCCAGCGGCAGCTCCTCGGTGACCGACAGATCGTAGTGGTCGTGGTGGTGGTCGGGCTCCCCGCGGAGCTTGCGCAGCCCCTCCCTGGCCTGGGCGCGCAGGGCCTCGACCGGGTCGCTCCTGCCCCACAGGCCCTCGAACAACACCAGCCGCCCCTCTGGGGCGACCCCGCGCCAGGCGGCGAGCGCGGCACCAGGGTCGGGCAGCGTCCACAGCAGGTGCCGCTCGACCACGGCGTCGAACGGCCCGGGCGGCGGCTCCTCGGCGCTCCCCTGGACCACCTCGACCTGGAGACCGTCGCGGTCGGCGTGCTCGCGCAGGCGCTCCAGCATCCCGCCGGACAGGTCGAGGGCGGTCACCCGATGCCCGAGCCGGGCCGCGGCCAGCGCCAGGAACCCCGTCCCGGCGCCGACGTCCAGCACCCGGCACCCCGGGCCAGGAAGGAACCGGTGCAGGGCGGCGTTCCAGGTTGCCCGCACGGCCGGCGAGGCCACCGCCCAGCCGTGGTCGGAGGAGTGGTCGTAGGTGGCCGCGTCAGCGTCCCACCAGGCCCGGACCTTGCCGGTCAGGTCGTCCCGGGGGGGTCCGGGGGACCTCGGCGGGGTCCCCCGGTGGGTCGGGTCGCTCACGGGACGGGGGGTCGGGTGTTGGTCACGGGCCGGACGACCCGGCCGGCGGCGCGCTCGCGGGCCTGGCGGCGGTCCTCGCGGACGGCGACCACCTTCTCCTCGTAGCTGGCCCAGGAGATGAGGATGCCGAGCACGGCGCCGAGCGCGATCAGGTCGCCGGCCCCCCACAGGATCGCCCCGCCGACCTGCTGGTCGGCCAGCGGCGTCGGGCCCCAGGTGCGCTGGAAGCTCTCAAGGGTCGGGGCCAGCACCCGCCCACTGTTCATGATCGCGACCCCGAGGAAGGCGTGGAACGGGACCATCAGGAACACGAACAGCAGCCGGGCGATGTGGGGCACGCGCCAGCGGGACGGGTCGAGGCCGACCAGCGGCCACCAGAACAGCAGCCCGACGGTCAGGAAGTGCACGTGGACCAGGTCGTGGACCAGCGGCTGGCGCAGGGTCAGGTCGAACAGCGGCGAGAAGTAGAGCCCGTAGAGGGTGAGGGTGAACAGCACCCAGGCGACCACCGGGTTGCCGATCACCCGCAGGGGCGGGCTGTGCAGCACTCGCGTCATGCGGCGGCGGGTCCGGCCCTTGGCCACTCGCAGGGCCAGCGTGATCGGCGCCCCCAGGGCCAGCAGCGGGGCCGCGATCATGGTGAGCAGCATGTGCTGGGCCACGTGGACCGAGAACAGCGCCGTGTCGTAGGCCTCGATCGGCGACAGCAGGGCGACGGCGATGGCCGCGACCCCGCTCAGGAAGTAGGCGGTCCGCCTGGCCGGCCACGCCACCCCACTGGCGACCAGGCGCCGCCTGGCCTGGAGGTAGGCGATCGCCAGGGCCAGCAGCCCAACGGTGACCAGCGGGTTGAACGACCAGGAGAGCAGCAGCCGCGCCGGGGTCGGGGGCGGTACCGGCGACCCTGGCGCCGGCCCGGCCAGGGCGGTCCCGGCACCGGCGGTCAGCCCGGTCAGCGCGA
>DATENJ010000335.1:0-2079 GCA_035275125.1 Actinomycetes bacterium
CGCGACGGCCACGTTGACCGCCACCAGCAGGAAGCTCAGCCCCCAGACGCCACCGAGGGCCGCCACCGACAACAGCGCCGGGGCGTTCCACTGGCTGGCCCCGAGCAGGCCCCAGGGGCCGCCCAGCCGCTCCCAGGAGCGCAGCGCCTCGGCGGCCACGAACGCGCTCGGGATCAGCACCATCGCGGCCGCCAGCCGACTCGGACCGGGCCGGCCGGCGCCCCCGAGCAGCGCCCAGGCGAGCCAGCCGAGCGGCAGCCACAGCACGGCCAGGAGCGCGGCCAGCGGCACCATGAACAGCCCGACGGTGGAGAACAGGAACGCGTTGACGGCCAGGAAGAACCCGGTCCCGCCGAGCCAGGCCCTGACCGCCGCCTCGCGCCCGCCGGGGGCGGCCACGGCCAGCAGCAGCACCGGGACCAGGCCGACGAGGGCCAGCCACCACCACCCCGGACGCGGGAAGGCCAGGGCCAGCGGCGCCCCCAGCAGCAGCGCCGCCACCCGGCCGCCCCACCTGCCCATCAGGTCCCGGTCAGAGGTTCATGGCGACGTACTTGGTCTCCAGGTACTCGGCGATGCCCTCGGGGCCGCCTTCGCGGCCGACGCCCGACTGCTTGACCCCGCCGAAGGGGGCCGCCGGGTTCGAGACCAGCCCCTGGTTGAGGCCGACCATGCCCGTCTCCAGCGCCTCGACGACCCGGAAGGCGCGCTTGAGGTCGCGGGTGTAGACGTAGGCGACCAGCCCGAACTCGGTGTCGTTGGCGGCCGCGACCGCCGCCTCCTCGGCGTCGAAGGTGGCCACCGGGGCCACCGGCCCGAAGATCTCCTCCTTGAGCACACGGGCGTCGGCGGACACGTCGGCCAGCACCGTCGGCTGGTAGAAGTAGCCGCGGCCGTCGCCAGGGCGGGCGCCGACGACCGCCTTGGCGCCCTTGTCGAGGGCGTCGGCGACCAGCTCCGACACCTTGTCGACGGCGTTCTTGTCGATCAGGGGACCGACCTGGACGCCCTCGTCGGTGCCGCGGCCGACCCGCATCGCCCCCATCCGCTCGGCCAGCCGGCCGGCGAACGCCTCGGCCACCGGCTCGGCCACGTGGAAGCGGTTGGCGGCCGTGCAGGCCTCGCCGATGTTGCGCATCTTGGCGATCATGGCCCCCTCGACGGCCGCGTCCAGGTCGGCGTCGTCGAAGATCAGGAACGGCGCGTTGCCGCCCAGCTCCATCGAGACCCGCAGCACGTTGTCGGCGGCCTTGGCCATCAGGGCGCGGCCGACCTCGGTGGAGCCGGTGAACGACAGCTTGCGGGTCCGGCCGTCGGAGATCAGCGGCTCCATCACCGCCCCCGACCGCTTGGTGGTGACGATGTTGCAGACCCCGGCGGGCAGGCCGGCCTCCTGCAGGATCCCGCCGAGGGCGAGCATCGACAGAGGGGTGAGCGCGGCCGGCTTGATCACCATGGTGCAGCCGGCGGCCACCGCCGGGCCGATCTTGCGGGTCCCCATGGCCATGGGGAAGTTCCAGGGGGTGATGAGCACGCACGGGCCGACGGGCTGGCGCATGGTCAGCAGGCGGCCCTTGCCGTTGGGGACCACGGCGTAACGGCCGTCGATCCGGACCGCCTCCTCGGCGAACCAGCGGAAGAACTCGGCCGCGTAGGCGATCTCGGCCCTGCTCTCGGCCACCGGCTTGCCCATCTCCAGGGTCATCAGCAGGGCCAACTCGTCGGCCCGGTCGTTGAGCGCCTCGAAGGCCCGCCGCAGGATCTCGCCCCGTTCCCTGGGCGGATGGGCCGCCCAGGCGGCCTGGGCGTCGACGGCCGCGTCGAGGGCGGCCATGCCGTCCTCGGGGGTGGCGTCGGCCACCTGGCAGAGCTCCTCGCCGGTGGAGGGGTCCTCGACCGCGAAGCTGCCCCCGCCGCCGGCCTCGCGCCACTCGCCGCCGATGAGCAGCCGCGGGGTGACCGCGTCGACGACCGCCTGCTCGGATGTTGCGATGCTCATGGGCCTCTGCCTCCTCTGGCGTCCCCGGCCGGCGTCCCAGCCTAGCGCGTCGGCTTGCGCGGGGCGCCGCCGGTCGCCAG
>DATENJ010000336.1:0-2766 GCA_035275125.1 Actinomycetes bacterium
CCATCGCCGGGCAGCGCGGCCGCCTCGGGCTCGATCAGTTCCTGACCGCCTCGGCCATGGGCGAGCTCGCCGGGCCCATCTACCTGCTTCGCTGGTTCGCCACCGGCCCGCTGGTCGCCCTGGCGGCCCTGCTGGGGCCGATCCTCATCCTCCAGGGCGCCGCCGGAGGTCCGCCCCAGCGTGCCAAGACGGCCGCCACCAACGCCGCCTCCCTGCTGGTCACCGCCCTGGCCGTCCAGGGAGCCTGGCTCCGCAGCCGCCGCCCATCCGACTGAATCCCGGACCCCTCGCTGCTCCTCACGTCGGCCGGGACGGCGGTGTCGGGACACTGAACGCGGCGCGGAACCGCTCCACGGCCTGGACCGGGTCGCCGGAGGCCCAGGCCTCGAGGCCGACGACGCCGGCGTAGCCGAGCCGGTCGAGGGCGGCCGCGACCGCGGGATAGTTGATCTCCCCGGTTCCCGGCTCGCAGCGGCCGGGGACGTCGGCGACCTGGATCTCACCGACCAGCGGCAGGGCGCGCTCGACAAGCTGGATCAGGTTCCCCTCCCCGATCTGGGCGTGGTAGAGGTCGAGGTTCATCCGGAGATTTGGGCTGCCCACGGCCTCGACCAGGGCGAGGGTGTCGGCGGCCTTCGCGAACGGGGTGCCGGGATGGTCGACGGCGGTGTTGAGGTTCTCCAGGGTGAAGACCCGCCCGTGGCGCTCGCCCAGCTCGGCCAGCCGGGTCAGGGTCCGGGCCGCCTGCAGCCACATCGCCGGGGTGACCACCTCGGTGGCCACGATGGGGAGGCCCTGGTCGTCGAGCCCGGTGCCGTGGACGTTGAGACGCGGGCAGTCGAGCCGCTCGGCGATCCGCAGCGACTGCTCGGCGGTGCGCAGCAGCTCCTCGGCGCCGTCGGGGTCGGCCAGGGTGCCGCGGACATAGCCGGTCATTGAGGAGAACCTCGCCCCGGTCCCGGTCAGGGCGTCGATGTCCTTGGTGGTCCAGTCCCAGATCTCGACCTCGAACCCCAGGTCGGCGATCCTGCGGACCCGCTCGGTGATCGGCAGGTCCAGGAAGACCATCTCCGCGGAGACGGCCAGCCGGAACGAGCTCACGTGGCGACCTCGTGGATCCAGACCGGGCGGCTGGTCTGCACCGACTCGGCGGCGGCCAGCGCGATCGCCAGCGCGGCGCGGGCGTCGTCTCCGCCGACGGGAGCCGGCGTGCCGGCGCGGACGGCGTCCACGAAGGCGGCCAGCTCGGCCACGTAGGCGTCGGCCAGGAGCTCCTGGTCGCTGCGGACCGTCTCGGCCGACCGGCCGGCCGGGCCGGAGAAGACCATCCCGGTGCGGCGGCCGTCGCCCATGGTGGCCATCCCGCCGGAGCCGAGGACCTCCCCGCGCACGTCGTAGCCGTAGGCGGCCTCGAAGCAGGCCTCGGCGACCCCGACGGCGCCGTTGTCGAAGCGCACCACGACCACGGCGGTGTCGAGCAGGCCGCGGTCGCGCCAGTCGGGCTCGACCAGGGCGTCCGCGGTGGCGTACACCTGCGCCGCCTCGGCGCCCGGGTTGAGGAACCGGAGGGCGTCGAAGTCGTGGATCAGGGTCTCGTTGAAGATCGTGTTCGGCGGCACCCGGGACGGGTCGAACCCACCGGGGTCGCGGGTCACCGAGCGCAGCAGCCGCGGCGTGCCCAGCCGGCCGTCCTCCAGTAGCGCGCGGGCGGCGGCCCAGTCCGGGGCGAACCGCCGGTTGAACCCGACCTGGAGCACGACCCCGGCGGCGTGGGCGGCGGCGATCGCCCGGTCGGCGTCCGCGAGGGTCAGCGCCATCGGCTTCTCGCAGAACACCGCCTTGCCGGCAGCGGCCGCGGCGACGACCAGGTCGGCGTGGAACCGGGCCGGGGCGGCGATGACCACCGCGTCGACCGCCGGGTCGGCCAGCACCTCGGCGGGATCGGTGGACGCACGGTCGGCGCCAAGGGCTGAGGCCAGCCCCTCGGCGGCGCCCGGCGCGGGATCGGCCACCGCCACCAGCCGCGCCCCAGGGAGCCGCCGGGCCAGCGTCTGTCCGTGGAAGGAACCCATCCGCCCCGACCCGATCAGGGCCACCCCGACCGGCTGGCCATCCTTCACCGCGCTCACGACCTGCTCCTTCGTATCTAGAACGTTCTAATCAGTATCGAGCACTTTGGGGTACAGAGTCCCTGCTGTCAAGGCCTTTGACTTAGAACGTTCTAGGAGATGTGATAGTCTGCGGAGGTGACTCTCACGGACCAGCCGAGCCGACCGGGCCGGGGCCGGCGCCCGACCCTCGCCGACGTCGCGAGACGGGCGGGCGTGTCCACGGCGCTGGTGTCGATCGTCATCCGCGGCGTCCCGGGGGCGAGTGCCGAGTCGCGGCAGCGGGTGCTGCGGGCCGCGGACGAACTCGGCTACCGCCCTGACACCCGGGCCCGTCTGCTGCGCAGCAGCCGCAGCCGCCTCCTCGGGGTCGTCTTCGGCGTGCAGCACCCCTTCCATGGCGACCTCGTCGGCGGCCTCTACCAGGCGGCCGACCGGATCGGCTATGAGCTGGCCCTCAGCGCCGTCACCCCCGCCCGCGACGAGCCGCGCGCCGTGCGCAGCCTGCTCCAGGACCGCTGCGAGGCCCTCATCCTCCTCGGCCCCCAAGCTCCCACGTCCGACCTGGCCGACCTCGCCACCCGCCTGCCCGTGGTCGTGGTGGCCCGCGCCGTCCGCCACCGCGCCGTCGACGTCGTCCGCACCGCCGACGACGAGG
>DATENJ010000337.1:0-8771 GCA_035275125.1 Actinomycetes bacterium
ACCGGCTGTACGCGGCCTACCTGTTCGACCTCGACGGCACCGTCTACCTGGGCGAGGAGCTCCTGCCGGGAGCCAGGCGGCTGGTCGAGGCCCTGCGGGAGCTGGGCCTGCCGGTGCGGTTCCTGTCCAACAACCCGACCAGCGACCCCGAGCAGTACGCGGCCAAGCTGACCCGTCTCGGCCTGCCAACCCCGGCCGGCGAGATCGTCAACACCGTGGTCACCATGACCCGCTGGCTGCTGGAGCACGCCGCCGGGGCGGTCGTCTACCCGATCGCCGAGGCGCCCCTGCACCGGGCCCTCGCCCGGGCGGGCATCCGCACCTCCAGCGACCCGGCCGAGATCGACGTGGTGGTGGCGAGCTACGACCGCGGCTTCACCTACGAGAAGCTCCAGATCGCCTTCGACGCCATCTGGTTCCACCGCCGGGCCCGGCTGGTCGCCACCAACCCCGACCGCTACTGCCCGTTCCCGGGCGGCCGCGGCGAGCCCGACTGCGCCGCCATCGTCGCCGCCATCGAGGCCTGCACCGGCGCGGTCTGCGAGACCACCACCGGCAAGCCCGACCCGGCCATGCTCGAGGCCGCCCTGGCCGGGCTGGGGGTGGCGGCGGCCGACTGCGTGATGGTCGGGGACCGGCTGTCCACCGACATCCGCATGGCCCTTGACGCCGGCGTCACCGCCGCGCTGGTCCTGACCGGCGACACCCGGGCCGAGGACCTGGAGCACCTGGCCCCCGGCGACGCCCCCGACCTGGTCCTGGACCGCATCGACCAGCTGCTGCCCGATGACTCGCCCGCCAGGCCCCCCGGCGCCCGACAAGGGCTGCGGCTCGACCCGGCCGACATGGACGCGGTCCGGGACGCCCTTGAGGGGGACGCGCCAGCCCTCGACGGCCTCCGGATCGTCGAGGCCGGCCCCGACGCCCTCGAGGCCCTGCCGGCCATCCTCGAGCGTCTGGGACCCGCCGGGCCTGGCGTGCTGGTCACCCAGGACCGGCGCCCGTTCACCCGCGACGGCGTCAGCCTCAAGCCGCTGGTCGCCGAGCGCCTGCGGGCGGCCGGGCACACCGTGGAGGTGCTGGAGCTGGGCGACGGGCACGGCCACATGGAGTCCGACTTCGCCGAGGTCGACCAGGTCCGCCGGCACCTCGCAGGGGGCCGGGCGGTGGTCGCGCTCGGCTCGGGCAAGCTGTGTGACGTGACCAAGCACGCCTGCCACCTGCACGCCGAGGAGCACGGCGAGCACCTCCCGCTGGTGGTGGTGCAGACGGCCAACTCGGTGATCGCCTTCGGGTCGGGCATGGCCACCATCACCAAGGACGGGGTCAAGCGGACCTGGCCGTCACGGCTGCCCGACGCCCTCGTCCTCGACGGGCGGGTCCTGCGGGACGCGCCGGCCGACTCCACCCTCGGCGGGATCGGGGACCTGGCCGTGATCGCCGTCTCCTTCGGCGACTGGGGCCTCGGCGCCGAGCTCGGCCTCTCGACCTACACCCCGGCGTCCTTCGACGTCCTGGCCGACGTCCGCGACCAGTTCTTCACCAGAGGGCGGGCGGCGTTCGCCGAGCCGAGTCTCGAGGGCGCCGAGACCCTGGCCAAGCTGGCCGCCCTCGGCGGCTTCGCCATGACCCTGGCCGGCCAGAGCTCACCCATGTCGGGCTACGAGCACGTGGTCAGCCACATGCTCGACATGCGGGCCAGGCCGAGCGGCCGCCAGGTGGCCAGCCACGGCTGCCAGTGCGGGATCAGCACGATCGTGTGCGCGGTCGCCTGGCGCCGGCTCCTCGAGGGCCTTGAGCCGGGGCGGGTCGACCTGGACGCCTGCTACCCCGACGCCGAAGCGGTCGAGCGGCGGGTCCGGGGCACCTTCGACCCGCTCGACCCTTCGGGCGCAATGGCCGAGGAGTGCTGGAGCAGCTACAAGGGCAAGCTGACCGCCTGGCGGGACGCCCGCCCCCGCTTCGAGGCGCTCCTCGGCGACTGGGAGGCCCAGCGGGCCCGGCTGGCCGAGCTGGTCCAGCCGCCCGAGGCGGTGGTCCAGAGCCTGGCCGCCGCCGGCCACCCCCTGCGCTACGAGGACCTCGGCGTCCCCGAGGACCAGGCCAGGTGGGCCTTCCAGCACGGCCACCTGATGCGGGGCCGCTTCAGCTCGGCCGACCTGCTCAACTACCTCGGCTGGCTGGACGACGGCTTCGTCGACGAGGTCTTCGCCGACCACCGCCGGCTGGTCGAGGGCGCCTAGAGCACCCCGTGACCGGGGTGGGGCTCGGCCGGGATGGTGCCGAGGCGGCCCGCCTGGTAGTCCTCGAAGGCCTGGATGAGCTCGGCGCGGGTGTTCATCACGAACGGCCCGTAGGCGGCCACCGGCTCGCGGATGGGCTGGCCGCCGAGGACGAGCACGTCGAGCTGCTGGTGGCGGCTCTCCTGGCCGGTGGTGGCCTCGACCGTGAGCACGTCACCGGGGCCGTAGACGGCCAGCTGGCCCATGCGGACCGGCTGGCGTCCAGCCCCCACCGTGCCCGACCCGGCCAGCACGTAGACCAGCGCGTTGAAGTCGGGCCGCCAGGGCAGCCGCAGCTGGGCCCCTGGGGCCAGGGTGGCGTGCAGCAGCGAGATCGGGGTGTAGGTGTCGCCGGGGCCCTTGTAACCGGCGACCTCGCCGGCAATCACCCGTAGCAGGGCGCCGCCGTCGGGCGAGCTCAGCAGCTTCACCGCGCCGCCGCGGATGTCCTGGTAGCGGGGCGGGGTCATCTTGAGCCGGGCGGGCAGGTTGACCCAGAGCTGGAAGCCGTGGAACAGCCCGCCCCGCATCACGACCTCCTCGGGCGGCGCCTCGATGTGGAGGATCCCGCCGCCGGCGGTCATCCACTGGGTGTCGCCGTCGGTGATCAGGCCGCCGCCGCCGTTGGAGTCCTGGTGCCGGAACACCCCGTCGATCATGTAGGTGACGGTCTCGAACCCGCGGTGAGGGTGCCAGGGGGTGCCCTTGGGCTCGCCCGGGGCGTAGTCGATCTCGCCCATCTGGTCCATGTGCACGAACGGGTCGAGCGCGCGCAGGTCCACACCCGCGAAGGCCCGCCGGACCGGGAAGCCCTCGCCCTCGAACCCGGAGGGGGCGGTGGTGACCGAGAGGACCGGACGGTCGGTGGCGGTGGGGTCGGGGTCCGGGACCCGCGGCAGGGCGACGGTGTCGGCGCTGATGGCTGGCATATGTGCTCCCGATGCTTGGGCTGGCCCGTCTGGCTACCCCTTCCAAGGATACTTGCACGCGCAACATTCCCGGCTTGACGTGTTCCCGTGGGGTGACTACGTTCCTATTATCAATACATATTGTTGATACGAGAGTAGGCGGTGAGGGTCGGTGGCCCTGGCGGTCTCGCTCACCCGGGTGACCCGCGTGTTCGGGGCTCAGCCGGCGATCGTCGGGGTCTCCCTGGCGGTCGAGCGTGGCGAGGTCGTGCTGTTGCGAGGTGCCAACGGCGCCGGGAAGAGCACGCTGCTCCGGGTGGTCGCGACCGCCCTGGCGCCCACCTACGGCAAAGGCGTCGTGCTCGGCTTCGACCTGGCGAGCGAACGTGACGAGATCCGCCGCCGCACCGACCTGCTCACCCATCGCACGCGGCTCTACGAGGAGCTTTCCGCCGCCGAGAACCTGCGCTTCAGCTGCGCCCTGCACGGTATCGACCCGGCCCTGGTGCCCGGGGCGCTCGAGCGGGTCGGCCTCGACGGGGCGGCCGGCGAGCGGGTGGGTGGCTTCTCGCAAGGCATGCGCCAGCGGGTGGCCGTCGCGCGGACGATGCTGCGGCAGGCGGAGCTGCTGCTCCTCGACGAGCCTTACGCGGGCCTCGACGGCGACGCCAGAGGGCTCGTCGACCAGGTGGTGCTGGCGGCCCGCGACGCTGGGCGGACGGTGCTGCTGGCCACCCACGAGCCCACCCGCGCCGGCCTCGCCACCAGGGCAATGCTGCTCGAGGCGGGGCGGCTGCAGCCGCACCCGGTCCCGCCGTCGCGCTCAGGGGTCCTGGGGTGAGCTCGCTGCGCCTGGCGGTGGCGATCGCCGCCAAGGACCTGCGCATCGAGCTGCACGGCCGCCACGCCGCCGGCCTCGCCCTGCCGTTCGTCGGCACGCTGCTGCTCGCCTTCGGGCTCGCGCTCGGGCCCGGTCGCGCGCTGCTCGAGGCCACCGCGCCCGGGTTGCTGTGGCTGGCACTGCTGTTCGCCTCGACCCTGCTCGCCCGCCGGGCCTATGAGGCCGAGGTCGAGGACGGCGCCCTTGAGGAGCTCGTGCTCGCGCCGGTGGACAAGGCGTCGGTGTTCGCCGGCAAGGCGGCCGCGATGGCCGTTCAGCTGCTGGTGCTGGAGGCGTCGGTGCTGGTGATGGTCGCGGTGCTGTTCGAGCTGCCGCTCGGCCGGGGCATCGGGGTCATCGCCGCCGCCCTGGTGCTCGGCACGGTTGGGCTGGCCGCGGTCGGCAGCCTGTTCGGCGTGCTGGCCGTGGTCCCGCGGGCTCGCGAGGCGGCGCTGCCCCTGCTGGTCATGCCGCTGGTCACGCCGGTGGTGGTGGCGGGCGTGAAGGCGACCGAGCTGGCCGTGGCCGGGCGGGGCGGGGAGGCGGGCTCCTGGCTCGGCCTGCTGGTCGCGTTCGACCTCGTCTTCCTTGCCGCCGGGACGTTGGTGTTCGAGCACCTTCTGGAGGAATAGTCCGATCTTGACAGGCCCGCCGCCGCGGTGCAGAGTCCCCCTAATACAAACCATAGTTGGTTATAGGAGCCTCTGGACCCGAGGTGGTGAGCCCATGGCCGGGACCACAGACCCCACCGGTGGGGCGGAGGACTCAGCGCCCGCTCCTGAGCCGATGGAGGCGACCGCCCGGCGCCCGCGGCGCAGGCCCGCGGCGCTGGCCCGCCTGCTGCTGCTCGTCCTGGCGGCGGGCGTCCTGTACGTGCTCTCCGGATCGTCCTCGGCCAGGGAGCAGCCGACCGCCGCCGGCCAGCCGGTGGAGGCGCAGGCGACGCAGCTCGTCGACCAGGGCCGCCAGATCTTCCGCTTCGACACCTTCGGCGACGAGAAGTTCTGGGGCGACAGCCTCAAGCTCCACCGGGCGGTCGCCGGGGCCGCCAACGGCGGCGTCGGGCCTGGCCTGAGCCCAAAGGCGGCACTCGGCGTCGGGCTGAAGGTCGACGTGGACGCCCTGCCCCCCGAGCTCCAGGACGCGCTCGCGGCGGGCCAGGTCAACCTGGACGACCCGGCGGTCACCCTGGCCCTGCTCCGGCTGAACGCGGTGGTCGGCGTGACCGGGTTCTTCGACGCCAACGGCGGGCTGCGCTCCATGGGCATCCAGTGCGCCCTGTGCCACTCCACCGTCGACGACTCCTTCGCGCCGGGCATCGGTCACCGGCAGGACGGCTTCGCCGCCCGCGACCTGAACGTCGGCGCGATCGTCTCGCTGGCTCCTGAGCTGCAGCCGGTCGCCCGCCTGCTCGGCACCGACGTGGCCACCGTCAAGAAGGTGCTGGCCGCGTGGGGACCAGGCAAGTTCGACGCCGAGCTGTTCCTGGACGGCAAGGGGTTCCGGCCCGACGGCAAGACCGCCGCCACCCTGATCCCACCGGCCTACGGCCTGGCCGGCGTGAACCTGCACACCTTCACCGGCTGGGGCTCGGTGCCCTACTGGAACGCCTTCGTGGCGAATCTGGAGATGCACGGCCAGGGGGTCTTCTACGACCCGCGCCTTGACGATCCCAAGCAGTTCCCGGTGGCGGCCCGCAACCGGTCCGGGCACACCAGCAACTCGCCCGACCTGATCACCCCCAAGCTCGCGGCGCTCCACTTCTACCAGCTCGCCCTAGCCGCGCCGGCGGCGCCGGACGGCTCCTTCGACGCGGCCGCCGCCGCCCGCGGGGCCAAGCTGTTCCGCGCCAAGGCCGAGTGCGCCACCTGCCACGTGCCACCCCTGTTCACGGAGCCGGGCTGGAACCTGCACACCCCGGCCGAGATCGGTATCGACCGCTTCCAGGCCGACCGCTCCCCGACCCACCGGTACCGCACGACGCCGTTGAAGGGGCTGTGGGCGCACCAGAAGGGCGGCTTCTACCACGACGGCCGGTTCGCCACCCTCGGCGACGTGGTCGACCACTACAACCGCTTCTTCAAGCTCCGCCTCACCTCCGGGGAGAAGCGGGATCTGGTCCAGTACCTGAAGTCGCTGTAGGCACCCCTGCCGGCTTGGAGGTTGCCATGAAGGGCAGCGAACGGATGATGGCCAGGCTCACGGGCCGCCGCGGTGAGCAGGTCCTGGCGGGCGCGGCCGTCGCCGGGCTCGCCGTCAGCGCCGTGCTGGCGCTGCGGGTGGCGCCGCCCGACGCCGTCCAGGGCGAGGTCCAGCGGCTGATGTACGTGCACGTCCCGGCCGCCTGGCTGGCCTACCTGTCGTTCACGGTCGTGTTCGTGGCCAGCGCCGCCTACCTGCTGACGTCGCGGACACGCTGGGACCGGCTGGGTGCCGCCGCGGCCGAGGTCGGGGTCCTGTTCTGTGGCCTGACGATCGTGCTGGGCGCGCTCTGGGGCAAGCCGGTGTGGGGCACCTGGTGGACCTGGGACCCGCGCCTGACCACCACCGCGGTCATGCTGCTCATCTACCTCGGCTACCTGGCCCTGCGGCGGATGGCCGACAGCCCCGGCCGCCGGGCCCGCTGGTCGGCCGTGCTCGGCGTGGTCGGGTTCGTGGACGTGCCCATCGTCCACATGTCGGTGGTGTGGTGGCGCTCGCTGCATCAGGCGCCGACGGTGCTGCGGCCCGGCGCCCCCACGATCGCCGGCAGCATGCTGGCCGCGCTGCTGGCCGCGGTGGTCGCGTTCACCCTCGTCTGGGCCTACCTGATCACGGTGCGGCTGCGGGTGGGCCGGCTCGAGGAACGGGCCGCCACCCAGGCGCTGTCGGCGCGCACCGGCCCGCGGTCCAACGGGCAGCTCCCGCCGGTCGTGGACGTGCCGCAGAGGGCGCGGTCGGATGTCTGACGTCGGCTACGTGGCCGCCGGGTATCTGATCACCGCCGCCGCCCTTGGCGGGTACCTGCTGCGGCTACGCCAGCGGGCCCGGCGGGCCCGGCGCCACGCCGCCGCTCTGACCGGACGGCCCCCGCGCCCCTCGCGCCCGTGAGGAGGACCAGGTCCGTGTGGCGGGGCAGGACGCTGGTGGCCGTGGCCGTGCTCGCCGCCGGGCTCGGCTGGGTCGCGGTCAGGGGCCTCTCCGGCAGTCTGGTCTACTACCAGACCCCGAGCGACCTCGTCGCCGGCCGGTCGGCGGCCGGCGAGCGGCTGCGGCTCGGCGGCTACGTCCTGCCCGGCTCGGTGCAGCGCGTCGGCCCCTCGATCCACTTCGTGGTCACCGACGGCGCCGCGCGCACCAGCGTGGTCGACACCGGCGGCGTGCCGTCGCTGTTCAAGGCCGGCCAGGGCGTGGTGGTGGAGGGCGTGCTCGGCGGCGACGGCGTGTTCCACGCCGACACGGTGCTGGTCAAGCACTCCAGCGAGTACCGGCCCCCGGCCCCCGGCGAGAAACCGGGCCCGGTGGATCTGGAAACGGGCGGCTAGGTGGACCGGCTGGGGCGCTATGCCCTGCTGCTGTCGCTTGCGCTCGCAGCCTGGGGGCTGCTCGCCTCGGTGGCCGGGCTGCGCCGGCAGCGGCCGGCGGCGCTCGAGAGCGCCCGCACCACCGCCTACGCGCTGCTGGCCGCGGTTGCCGCCGCCAACGCTGCGATGCTGGTGGCGCTGCTCTCCGACGACTTCGCGTTGCGCTACGTCGCCCAGAACTCCAGCCGCGCCACCCCCACCTTCTTCAAGGTGCTGGCGCTGTGGTCGGCCGACGACGGCTCGCTGCTGCTGTGGAACCTGGTCCTGGCCGGCTACCTGGCGGCGGTCGCCTTCCGTTTCCGCCGGTACCGGCCCGAGACGCTGGGAGGCGCACTCGCCGTCATGTACGGGGTGGCGACGTTCTACCTGCTCCTGGTCTCGGGCCCGTCCAAGCCGTTCGCCACGCTGGCGGTGGCACCGCCCGACGGCCGCGGGCCAACGCCGCTGCTGCAGAACCATCCGCTGATGGCGGTGCACCCGCCGTTCCTGTACCTCGGCTTCGTCGGCTTGACGGTGCCGTTCGCCTTCGCCCTGGCCGGGCTGGTCGGTGGCGGCCTCTCCGACCGCTGGGTGGCCCTCACCCGGCGTTGGACCCTGGCGGTGTGGTGCTTTTTGACCGTCGGTCTGCTCCTGGGGGCGCTGTGGTCCTACACGGTGCTCGGCTGGGGCGGCTACTGGGCCTGGGACCCGGTCGAGAACGCCGCGCTGCTGCCGTGGCTGGTGGCCACCGCCTTCCTGCACTCGGTGATGCTGCAGGAGCGGCGCGGCATGCTCAGGGTGTGGAACCTGTGCCTTGCGGTGGGCGCCTTCGCGCTCGCCACCTTCGGCACCTTCCTGACCCGGGGCAACGTGCTGCTGTCGGTGCACACCTTCGCCACCTCGGCGGTCGGCCCGATGTACCTCGGCTTCCTGCTGCTGGTCCTGGCCGGGGGGTTCGGGCTCATCGCCGCGCATGCCTGGCGGCTGCGCGCCCCCGGCCGGGTCGACGCCGTGCTGTCGCGCGAGGCCAGCTTCGTCGGCAACAACCTGCTGCTGCTCACGCTCGCCTTCGTGGTGCTGCTCGGGACGGTCTTCCCCTTGGCGGTGGAGGCCGTCTCGGGCCGGCAGGTGACCGTCGGCGGCCCCTACTTCCGGGCCA
>DATENJ010000338.1:0-2325 GCA_035275125.1 Actinomycetes bacterium
CACGTCGCGGACCCGCGTCTCGTCGTAGGCGCCACGGGCCGCCGCCCGCCGGACCTTCCAGACGTCGGCCAGCATCGAGAGCGCGTCCCCACGGAGGCGGACCTTGCTGCCCTGGCGCTCCTCGGCCGTGACCGGCACCTCGACCACCTCGAGGCCGAGGCGGTTGGCCACCAGCAGGGCCTCGGCGTCGAAGGCGAACCCGTCCACCCGGGCCCGCTGGAACAGCGCCTCGGCGGCGTCGCGGCGGAAGCCCTTGAGCCCGCACTGGGTGTCGGAGAAGGGCAGGCCGAGCAGGAGGCGCATGACCCGGTTGAAGACCGGGCTGGCCAGCCGGCGCAGCGCCGAGCCGCCCGCTGGCTGGCTGCCAAGGCGGGCGCCGATGGCCACCGGGGCCCGCTCGAGGGCGGCCACGACCAGCTCCATCTGCTCGGGCCCGTAGGAGCCGTCGGCGTCGGTGAACACCACCAGCTCGCCCTGGGCGGCCTGCATGCCGATCCGGACGGCGTAGCCCTTGCCGTGGTTGTGGGGGGTCCGCACCACCCGGACCCGCGGGTCGGCGGCGGCGATCTGGTCGGCGATCGCCGTGGTCCCGTCGGTGGAGCCGTCGTCGACCACGATCAGCTCGACCTCGGCCCGGGTGGCCGGGAAGTGGGCCAGGTACGCGGCCAGGGTGCCGGGCAGCCGCTCGGCCTCGTTCAGGCAGGGCAGCACGATCGACAGGCTCGACCCCGCCTCCGGCCGCTCGGTCATCCGCCAGCCCCCCGGCGTTCCAGCACGACCACCTCCTGGCGGTCGAGCAGGGTCCGCCAGGCCGGGTCGGTCTGGAGCCGGTCCAGCAGCTGTCGGTCCTGCTCGCCCAACAGGTCGCGCTGGACGACCACGAACCGGAGCCGGTCAAGGGCCGCCGGCGGGTGCTCGTCGCCGTCAAGGCCCCAGTTGACCGCCCGGAACGGGTTGGGGAACTCGTACACCTCGACCCGGTGGCCGAGGTGGGGGACCAGGTTGTACTGGGCGCTGACCGGCGCCCCGTCCGCGACCAGGGCCAGGGCCTCGCGCCGGACCTGGTCGGTCGGCCCGGCCGGGATGTTCACCGGGTCGCGGTCCCACGGCGCCGGCCCGTAGCGCCAGCTGGTGAAGCCGGCCACCAGCACCAGCAGGACCAGCAGAGGCGCGAGCCACTGGCGGCGGGCCGAGCGGACCACGGCCAGCCCGGCCACCGCCCCCGCGGCCAGCAGGGGCGCGGCCGTGGCCAGGTAGTGGAAGCGGAGCTGGTGGTGCTCGGGCTGGACCGCGGCCAGGTTGAGCAGCAGCGGCGGGGCCACCGGGAGCAGCCACCTGGGGGCGAGCAGGGGCAGGCCGAGCAGCGGCACGAACACCAGCAGCAGGTAGAACAGGCCGTCGTTGGCCAAGCCGGTCTGGAGGGCGTGCCCGGCCATGGTGGCCAGCGACGCCAGCAGGGCCCGTGGGCCGGTCCCGGCGATGCCGTAGTCGGTCTCGAACAGCCGCGTGATCCGGCCGGCGTGCAGCGGCGCCAGCAGGTAGGTGGCGAGCAGGAACCACACAAGGCCGGCCCCGGCGGTGCGCCAGCCGACCGCCCGCCGGCCCCCGGCCACCAGCAGCAGGCCGAACCCGGCGACCACCAGCCCGAGCTCGCCGCCACAGAGCGCGGCCAGGGCCAGCCACAGGGCCATGCGCCCGTGCCGGCGCTGGTCGGCGGCGGCAACGGCCAGCGCGAGCAGACCGGCGGCGATCGCCTCGGGGTGGAACTGCCAGCTGATCGCCCACTGCATCCCCGGGTAGGCCAGGTAGGCGACGGCCACGGCCAGCCCGGCCGCCGGGTGGCCGAGGTGCCGGCCGCCGAGCCGGTACAGCACCACCGCCGGCAGCGCCAGGAACACCACCTGGAGCAGCAGCAGGAGCCGCGGGTCGGCCCACACCCGGTACAGGGGTGCGACCAGGACCATGATGTAGGCGGCATGCTGGCCGAGCAGGTCGAGCCCCCGGACGGTCACGAACGGCGCCCTGGCCCGCGACAGCAGCCAGGTCCCCTGGTCGTAGATGCCGACGTCGAAGCCGTAGGTCCCGAACCGGGCATGCGCCGTCCAGGTGGCCGCCGTGAACGCGACCACAAAGCCACCCAGCGTGACCCCCAGCGCGATGGCGCACAGCCCCGACGCCGACACCCGGGTCGCCGCAACCAGCCGCCGCCCCAGTTCGAGCAATGCCCGTTCGAATCGGAACCCCACCGCGGTGGGTCCCGCAAGAGCACGCCCAACCCCCGGCGCACCCGCCGCCCGGGCTCGTCCGACTCCCGGCGCACCCGCC
>DATENJ010000339.1:0-3930 GCA_035275125.1 Actinomycetes bacterium
CGGCGGGAGAAGCTGGCCGCCCCGACCGTGTACAGCACCAGCGCGACCGTGTTGGTGACGTTCGCGGTCAGCGCGGGCAGCCCCACCGCCAGCAGCGCCGGGTACGACACCAACGACGCCAGGCCGGCGACCGAGCCGGCAATCCCGGCCAGGACCCCGGCAACCAGAAGAAACCCCACGTCAGCGCCACCCACCGGCGCGATTCTAGGCGACGCGGCGCCGGGCTTGGTGGAGGACCGTACGGCTAGGGGACGCGTGCGCGACGGGCAGGGCGGGGCGCGGCGTCGGCGCGGCACTGGTTGCGGCCGCCGGCCTTGGCGGCGTACAGGGCCCGGTCGGCCCGGGCGATCAGCTCGTCCTCGCCCTGGCGCCCGTCCCAGTCGGCCACCCCGATCGAGCAGGTGCCCTCGGGCTGGGCGGTCCGGAGCCGCTCGGCGATCTCCATGGCGTTGTCGAGCTGGCACTCGGGCAGCAGGACGGCGAACTCCTCCCCGCCGTAGCGGGCCAGCAGGTCGGTCTTGCGCAGGCGGCCCTCCCAGGCGGCGGACGCCGCCTTGAGCAACCGGTCCCCGGCCGGGTGGCCGTGCTCGTCGTTGTAGGCCTTGAAGTGGTCGAGGTCGAGCAGGGCGACACACACCGTCTGGCCGGAGCGGGCCGCCCTTGCCAGCTCGCGTGGCAGCTCCTCGTCCCAGCTCCGCCGGTTGGCCACCCCGGTGAGGCTGTCGGTCCGGGCCAGCCGGTCGACCTCCCGGTACAGGGCGCCGACCTGGGCCAGCAGCCACAGCAGGGCCCCGAGCAGGATGCTGGGGGCGACGCCCATGGCCAGCACCAGCGACGCCGGGATGGTGCGCTCGGTCAGGATCGCGTTGCCCGGCAAGGGAGCGTAGCGCAGCCGGAAGTTGCGGCCGCCGAGGGTGAACCGCTTCTCGCGCACATCGGGCCCGGTGGCCCGGAACTCGCGTGGGTAGCTGGCCACCGGGCCGTCCCCGCCGCCGTCCTCGTCATGCAACTCCACCCCGGTGAACGCCGGCGCGGCCGACATCGCCGCGTCGAGGAAGTCACTGGCCCGGAACTGCCCGGTCGCCCAGCCGAGGAACTGCCTGTGTCGCTGGGCGATGGTGGCGTCGGGAGAAAGCTCCCCTTCGTAGACCGGCACGACCAGCTCGAAGGCGACCGGCCGCCGGTCCGACGGCAGGTCCATGTCGCCGGGAAGCGTGGTCTGGTTGCTCATCGTCGTCTCGCCGGTGTCGCGGGCACGCTCGAGGGTGGCAAGGATGCTGGGAATGGCACGGGCGTCGGATCCCAGGGAGGTGCTGGACGCGATCCGCGGGTAGCTGAGGGTGGTGACGTAGTACACCGGCCGCCGGCCCGGCGGCCTGATCGCGAAGCCGGGCTCGCCGTCGGCACGGTTCCGGGCCACGAACTCGGCCGCCCCGTCGTCGGTGACCACCGTGCGCCACCCGATGGCCTGGAGCCCCGGGTAGCGGTCGCGCAGGTCGAGGCTGCGGGCGAAGGCGTTGAACTCCGCCCGGCTCACCGAGTTGGAGGCCAGCCACAGGGAGCGGGCGGCCTGCAGGGCGCTCTCGTAGTTGGCCAGGGCGCCGCTGATGGTGACCGTCCGCGAGGCCGCCGTGCGGTCCAGACGCTCGTCGCGCTGGTGGTTCACGGTGGACTTCCAGCCCTGCGCGAGCAGCGCCGACCCGACCAGCCCGACCAGCACCACGGCCACGGCCGCCCCCCGGAGCGCGGCCGACGAGCGATCGGCCCGGTCGCGCCGGGGCGCCCGCCTGCCAATGCCGATCGCGGTCATGGGTACCGTATCGACCAGACCCGCACCCGGCTCAAGCACCCGGGGAGGCGAAGCCGCTAGCGCGCCGCCTCGTGGTCGCGCAGGTGGTCCTTGACCTTGGAGACCAGGTCAGCGGGGTCGAAGGGCTTGGTGACCCAGTCGTCGGCCCCGGCCGTGTAGGCCATGCTCCGGTCGGCGTCCATCGACCTGGCGGTCAGCATGATCACCGGGATCTGGGCGTCCGGCCGCTGGTCGCGCAGCCGGGAGCAGACCTCGTAGCCGTCCATGCGCGGCATCATGGTGTCCAGCAGGATCAGGCTGGGCCCGACATCGAGCGCCTTGTCGAGGGCGTCCTGGCCGTCGCTGGCCACGACCACCTCGAAGCCCTCGAGACGCAGGTTGAGAGCGACGAACCGGACGATGTCGCGGTCGTCGTCGGCGATCAGGACGAGGTTGCCCATACAGCGACAGGCGTTCGACCGGTCCCTACCGATACGGGTCGGTTTCCAGGGCCCGGTCGATGCGCCGCCGGAACCGCGACGACGGCTCGACCGCGGCACCCAGGTCGCGCACCCGCTCGGCCAGCCGCCGGTCCGAGGTCACCACCTGGACGCCGCCCGGGTCTGGGTCGGCGGCGACCATGGCCACGATCTCGTGGTCGGCCGCGTCCCGGCCGCGCCGGGAGGCGAAGGCGACCTCGACCGAACCGTGGCGCCCCGGCTCCAGGTCGGGCGGCCGCCGGTCGAACACCACGGTCACGTCCTCGCCGGTGGCCGTGACGAACCGGTCCAGCTCCCCCACCAGCCGGTGCACGGCCCCGTCCCGGTCGTTCCACCACCGGTCGGGCCGCGACCCGATCAGGTTCATCCCGTCGACCAGCGCTCGCCGCCCGCCCCCTGTGCCGCCCGTCACCTCCGGCCCGTGCCCCATGTCACTGCCCGTCCCGCTGGATTGCTGTTGGCTTGCCTTCTGGCCCGCTTCTACCACGAGGCCACCGAGGAAGGGAGCCACCCGGGAGGCCGACACCGCCCTGCACGAGATCGGCCACACCCTCGGGCTGCCCCGCGAGCACCAGAACCCCAACGCCGGCATCGTCTGGGACGAGGAGAAGGTCTACGCCACCCTCGGCGGCCCGCCCAACAAGGTGAGGGCCTTCTACCCTTGCACCGAGGAGCAGGAGCTGCCCGAGCTGCTCCCGTTCCAGTCCCGCGAGCTGGCCATCCTGGCCGGCCAGCAGCGCGACTTCGTGCTCCGCCCCACCGCCACCCGCCAGTACGCCCTCCAGCTCAAGCTCTTCCAGGGCCGCGAGTACGTCGTCAGGGTCCGCCTGTACTTCAGTCAGGGCTCGGGCGAGACGGCTGTCATGATGTGGTGAGACGCCCTCACGCGAGGTGGTGAACGGCCTGGACGGCGACGACCTGGAGCTGGCGGTGACAACGGCCTACCTCGGTGGCCGGGTCGCCGAGGCGCTGGACGCCCTGCAGCGGGCCGAGCAGGCCCACGCCCGCCAGGGCGACCAGCGGCGGGCTGCCCGCAGCGCCTTCTGGCTGGGCTTCCTGCTGCTCGGCCGGGGCGAGCTGGCCCAGGGCAGCGGCTGGCTGGCCCGGGCCAGGCGACTGCTCGAGCACGAGCCGCCCGACTGCCCCGAGCAGGGCTACCTGCTGATCCCGGCGGCCATGCAGCAGCTCGACGCCGGAGACCACGCCGCCGCCCAGGTGACGGCGGCGCGCTCGGCCGGGATCGGCCGGCGGGCCGGTGAGGCCGACCTGGTGGCCCTGGCCCAGTTCCTCCAGGGGGCGGCCGCGGTCATCGGCGGCGACGTGCCCGGTGGCCTGGCCATGCTCGACGAGGCCATGGTGGCGGCCGTGGCCGGCGAGCTCACACCCCCGGTGACGGGCACGATCTACTGCGGGGTGATCGAGGTCTGCCAGCAGGTGGCCGAGCTCCGCCGGGCCCGCGAGTGGACCGCGGCCCTGAGCGCGTGGTGCGACAGTCAGCCCGGCCTGGTCACCTTCACCGGCCAGTGCCTGGTCCACCAGGCCGAGATCCTACGGCTTGGCGGGGCCTGGCCGGAGGCGGTCGAGGCGGCCCGCCGGGCCGCCGAGCGGCTGGCCGAGGCGTCCGACGAGCTGGCCATCGGG
>DATENJ010000340.1:0-2831 GCA_035275125.1 Actinomycetes bacterium
CCAGGTTGCCTGCCACCTTGACCGGAACGGCAGCGACCCACCCCACCCGATCCGCGCTAACGCAGGGGGCCAAGCCGTTGGGAGGACAGCACCCGGCTGGTTATGCCTCCGCCGAACCGTGGGACCGCCGAACGATCTCAATATTCGGGAGCTCAATAGTGGCGGGCCAGGAAATCTCGACCTGGGAGAAATAGCGAGACATGTCGGGGCCGGACAACCGCTGGACCTCGTCAGGGATGTCCATCTGTACCGTGCGCTGACCCGGCATCGGGACCAGTTGTGCGGAGGGCGTCACCTCGTCGTCGTCCGCTGCCCGCGGAGCATCAAACTGAGCGGCCATGATGCGACCATCCTGGTCAACAATCGCCGTTATTCTCGCCATGGATCAGGTCACCCCTCCACCCTCGAGTTGGTAGCGGCAGCCCGACGTACCGTCATTGTGAATGAATGCCCGGTACTCGTAGTCCTTGCCTGTCTCGACACAGCTGTAGGTGGCCTCGCCGTTCTGGCTTACCTGCCCGATCTCACACAGCAGATGTTTGCCCACACGCTCGGTCATGAGCCAGTCTTCGGACTGGCCGGGAACCGGATGCGCCATGGCCCATTGGGCTCCCCGGTCGGAGTTCCCCGCTGGCCACCAGAACCTGTGGATGATCGTGGCGCCCGGGGCAATGAACACCTGGTTGCTCACCCGCCAACCCACGATGTCACCTCCTGTCTTTCTGGCCTATTACCGCGCTAGGCCGCACTGCAGGAGAACGAATACCGTCCGAAGACTGACACATCTACTTAAGAACCACAATACAGAACATAGGTTTGGAAGACGCAGATGACGCGGTTGCGTACCTATTGATCATTCGCTTACGGCCCGCAGCCCTGTGTGCTAGCTGGCTGTTCGGTCTTCGGGGTCGAGCTCGAGCCGGCCGTCGAAGCGGCGTTGGAGCGCCGCTCGGAGCTCATCACGGGTTCGGAAGGTGATCGCCTTGCGGGCCTGGTCCAGCAGTGGGGCGGACGGGCCGATGCCAGGCTCTGTCTGGTAGGTGAGGCAGCCGCCGGGGAACCGGTCGACCGCTGGGGCGGTGCCCTCGCAGGTCGCCGTGAACCGGACGGTCACGCCGCCGGCTTCGGTGTTGGCCGTTGGCTGGTCGCTCGCGTTGATGTTGATGTCGAGGCTGGCGTGGCTCAGCTCGAGCACCGATTCGCCGTCGCGGACCTCGAGGGCGCCGACGACGCCAGCGGGGAACGCCTGGACGCAGGGGATGCGGGAGGCCGACGGCACTGCCTGTGCCTGAAGCCACAGCTCCTCGATCTGCGTGCAGGACCCGGTCCCCCCGCTGACGGCCGCCGCGCCGCCGGGGTTGGCGCTGGATCGGGCGAACGCCCAGGCCAGCGGGATGGCCGGGATCAGCGCCAGCAGGACAAGGACGAGCAGCGCGACCCGTCGCGTGCTCCAGCGCTGCACGCCGATCGGGCGGGGTGGCTCGGGCAGCAGGCGAAGGAACTCGGCATGCAGGTTGCGTCCCTCGGCGCGCATCATCTTGCGGAGCTGGGACGGTAGGGCCAGTCCCCGAGCGGCGGCGAACGCCTCGGAGATCTCGCCGACCGTGAACTGCTGGAGGGCCCGCTGGTAGACCTGCTGGGGGCTGGAGCGCAGGGCCAGGCACAGCATCATGTTGGCCAGATCGACCGCCTGGCGCCACGGGCTGGGGTGGATCTCGGCGAAGAACACGTCGATCAGGTACAGCTTGCCGTCGCGCACGAGCAGGTTGGCCGGCTTGATGTCGCGGTGGGCCAGGTTGGCGTCCCAGAGCTTGCGGACGACGCCGAGCCCCTGGTCGATGATGGCGTCGTCGACCTCGGCGTCGCCGATCTCCTTCGCGCCGTCGATGAACTCGAAGACAATCAGGTACTCGCGTTCGGGGGTGAGCTCGGCAACGCCGTACGGCTCCGGGCTGGGCAGGCCGGCCCGCTGCATCAGCGCCAGCGCGTAGTCCTCCTGCTGGACCAGCCGCTTCACGGTGTTGAACGGCTTCTCGTCCTCCAGCTGCCCGTACAGCAGCGCCCGGACGAACTTGTAGGAGCGGTCGGCGCGGAGATGGCTGCGGGCGTACAGCTTGCCGAAGATATGGCGGGTGGTGCCGTCCTCCCCCTGGACCTGGATCCGCAGTGGGGTGGAGCCGGCCGACCCTGACAGCCCGAACGGCTCGACCTCGAGCGCGGTCAGCCCGAGCTGGTCGGCCAGCGCCTGGCGGATGGCCTCGCCGCGGCGGCCGCCCACGTCGAGGTGGGCGCTGCGGCCCCGCCGGTAGGTGACCGGGAAGATCTCGTTGGGCACGAACAGCCGGTAGGCGGCGATCGACACCGCGACCGCGATGACCGCGGCCAGCAGGGCGTCGGTGGGGGCGTCCACCCCAAGGTGGATCCGGGCCAGGGCGAACGCCGCGACCAGGCCGGTCGCGACCCACTTGCCGAGCTGGCGCCAGCGGCCCACCGGGACCAGGGTGTAGAGGATCCCGATCAGGGTGGCAGTCAGGATGGCGACCGGCCGGGACGGCATCGCCCAGCCGCCCCAGCTGCCGCGCAGGTCCACCCCGAACGGCCGTGGGCGGTCCACCGTCGCCAGCCGCACCACCAGCAGGACCGCCAGGAACGAGCCGACGAACACGACCAGGTGGCGGAAGCGCCGCAACACCAGCAACGCGATCACGGTCGCCCAGCGCAGCGCCCCGATCATGCCGACCGACCCGGTGGAGGCGACGATCGCCTCCATGAGGCCGGTCAGGCCGGGAAGACGCAGCCCGGCCAGCCACCGCACCATCGCGTCGTCCCAC
>DATENJ010000341.1:0-7621 GCA_035275125.1 Actinomycetes bacterium
AAGACGGTCAAGAACTACGTCTCCAGCATCCTCTCCAAGCTGGAGGTCGCCCGCCGGGCCGAGGCCGCCGCCTACCTGGCCCGCCACACCACTCCCCCCGGAAGCTGACCTTCACCCCTCGCGGGTTCAAGAGCCCAGGTCCAGGCTCGCGCCATCGCTGTTGGCAATAGCCGTAGACCCCAGCATTGCCAATAGTCCCGTGGGTCCCGGGCCGTTCGGCCCATGGCTGGGACCGGCGGCACCGCCACACTCTTGACCAGAGAACAGGCCAACAAGGAGGCATCTCATGGCCATTCGAGAGTCAGTGCGGCTGGACGGGTCACTGGGCCCGCAGGCCCAGCGCAAGCTCCCCCACGGGACGACCATCACCACCGGCGCGGCCAAGGTCCTCGCGGTCTTCCGGGTGGTGCTCGGCTTGGAGTTCCTCTGGGCGTTCGCCGACAAGACCTTCGGACTTGGCTATGCCACGCCGGCCGCCAGGGCCTGGATCAACGGCGGCTCACCCACCAAGGGCTTCCTCAGCAACGTCGCCGTCGGCCCCTTCGAGTCGACCTTCCACACCATCGCCGGGGCCGCGTGGGCGGACTGGCTGTTCATGCTCGGCCTGCTCGGCATCGGGATCGCGCTCATCCTCGGGATCGGGCTCCGGATCGCGGCCGTGAGCGGCATGCTGATGATGCTGGGGATGTGGGCGGCCGAATGGCCCCTGGCCAAGTTCACCTCGGCCGGCGAGCCCACCATGTCGACCAACCCGATCGTCGACTACCACATCATCTACGCCCTGGCGCTGATCGTCCTGGCTGTGACATACGCCGGCCGCACCTGGGGCCTGGGCGAGCTCTGGGCCAAGCTCCCCTTCGTCCAGCGTAACCGGTGGCTCATCTGACCGCCGACCTGACCGCTGTGGCCACCAGCATCACCGCGCTGGTGGCCACAGACGCTCGGTTCGACCCGGCGGCCGCCCATGCGGCCAGCCTCGAACTGTACTGGCTTCCCCTCGGTGCCGGCGGATGGTTCGTGCGCCTGAATGGGCGAATCTGGGAGGCCATCCAGGCCCGCCGGGAACGCCGGCGGCCACTGGATCTCTACCACACCGCCCTGGTCGTCCGCGTCCCCGAGGGCCGCTATGTGGTCGAGAACTGCTGGCCCGTCCCCAACGCCGACGGTCCATCACGCGGCGTCCTCCTGGAAGGCCCGGTGGGCAGCCGCTGGCTGGGGCGCTGGCAGCTGTTCCGCTACGAGGTCCGCTGCTGGCCAGACGGGACTATCGCCGACGCCGACGAGGCGGTCGCCAGCCCCCAGCCGCTCACCGAGGACCCGCTGGTGGCCCGTCGCCTCCTGGAGCTGGTGAGCGTGCTGCCTCACCCGGTGTGGGGCCGCGACGAGCTGGGGACGGGCGAGATGTGGAACTCCAACTCGGTAATCGCCTGGCTGTTGACCCGGAGCGGCCTGCCCACCGACGCGATCCGGCCCCCGGCCGGCGGGCGGGCGCCAGGATGGCAGGCCGGCCTCACCGTGGCTCACCGGCCACCAGGCACGATCGCATCGCCAGACGTGAAGGCGGGCCACACAGAGGGACATGATGCGCACACCGCGGCTCTCCGAGCCGGAAGCTCGCCTGCTCCAACCGCCCGAGCCCGATAGGTTCAGCGTCACCGAGCTGGAGACGCTCCCCGAGCCGGTGCAACGTCACCTCGCCCAGGCGATCACCCCCGGGACGCCCCTGGCCACCTCGGCGCGGCTCCGTATGCACGGGCAGATCAAGATCGGCCGCTGGCTGCCGTTCCGCGCTCACCAAGTCCTCAACCCTCACCGCGGCTTTGTGTGGACCGCCCGGGCGGCGTGGGTCATCGCCGGCTCCGACCGGTATGTGGACGGCGCAGGCGAGCTGGACTGGAAGCTGGCCGGCCTGATCACTGTCACCCACGCACAAGGCCTCGACGTAGCCCGCAGCGCCGCCGGCCGGGCCGGCGCCGAGGCCATCTGGCTGCCCACCGCCCTGCTCCCCCGCTTTGGGGTGCGCTGGTCGGCCCGGTCCGTCGACCAGGTGACGGCCAGGTTCCGGGTCGGGGACACCCCCGTGGAGCTCCAACTGCGGCTGGATGTGGCCGGGCGGATCGCCTCGCTGGTCTTTGACCGCTGGGGCGACCCCGATACCAGCGGCACCTTTGGCTGGCACCGGTTCGGCGGCGAGTTCACCGGCTACCGCACCTTCGAGGGCCTGACCATCCCCAGCGAGGGCCGGCTGGGCTGGTTCTACGGCAAGGATCGCTGGCCAGCCGGCGAGTTCTTCCGCTACCAGCTCACCGACCTGGAGCCGGTCGCCAGCCTGGCACCGAGCCCTGGCCGGTGATCGCATATGGAGCCGCCGGCCAAAGGAAGGACGCCGCTATGGCAGTCGGCGGCCGGTCATTCAGGTCGCCAGCGCCATGGCGTGTCGCGGCAATCGATCAACCCGAGCCGGCCTCGTCGCTATGGGACTCGAACCCTTCAGCCTGCTCGTCGGTCATCCAGGCCGGACGCACGCGGTGGCCGACGGTGGCGATGTGGTTCTCCTCGACCTCCTCGCCGTACTCCCAGGCCTGGCCGCGCCGGATCGACAGGATCGCGTTGATCTCCCCGGCGTGGTAGGCCCAGTGCGCGGCGACCATCGCCACGATCTCCGACAACGGCGCGGTGCCGCCCCAATGCACCGGCCTCGGGGCGTCCAGGTCGTCCACACCGGCGAGCGACGCCAGCCAGCGCTCGTAGGTCCGGTCGAACCAGGCGAGAACCTCCCCCAGGTAGGCGGCGCTCGCCTCGACGCGGTCGCGCAGCCCTCGGGGCCAGTCCGTGGCGTCCCAGTGCCGCGGACTCGGCTCGAACGCATAGGAGTAGTAGACCGCGCTCCACGCCGCCGCGTGCTTGGCGATCCCCAGGATCGACCGGTACCCGCCGGCCGGGTCCAACGCCTCGTCGAGCGACACGCCGCGGAGGTTCTCGACGAATGTCCGGTGGGCCTCGTCCAGCGTGGCCCGGGCGAGCTCGATCTCACCCACGCCGACATGATGCCAATTCGTCGACCCGCGAGGAAACTCCGCCCGGCGGTGAGCAGGAGGCCGACGCCGAGGGCCAGCAGCCACACCGACCAGCCGATATAGGCGAATGGGACCAGGGTCCCGGCGAGCTTCCAGCCGAGCACCTCGAACGGGCCGACGAACTCCAGCGAGCCGAGCACAAACAGCGGCGCCAGCAGCAGCCCGACGATCCCGAACAACGGGGTTACGGGTCGAGCGTAGAGCGAACGGCGAAGCTTCATCCGTTATGGCAAGGCATGAAGAGCGGTTAGTACCGGCTGGAAGGTGGCTCTGCGCAGGGTCGGCCTTGATCTGGTGTGCCGCTATAGAGTGAGCCGGTGCGCGACCTTGACCTGGCGGGCCTGCTCGGCGAGCACATGTCCATGCACGCGGTGCCGGGGGCTGCGATCGGCGTGCTGCGCGACACCGCGGTGACCGCCGCCTATTGCGGCATCGCGGACGCGACCACTGGTGAGCCGGTGACCGCCGGCACGCGCTTTGCCGTGGGGTCGTTGGCCAAGTCGATGGTGGCGACGGTGATCGCTCGGCTCGCCGAGGCTGGCCGCTTGTCCCTCGACGATCCGGTCGCCGTCCACGTCCCGGAGCTTCGCGGCGTCGGCTGGGCAGCCCGGGCCACGGTGCGCGACCTGCTCGCCAACCGCTCGCGGCTCCCCCTCCGCGCCCAGGTCGAGTTCTCAGCCTTCCCGGGTGAGGCCGACGACGTGCTGGCCCGCTTCGCGGCAACGATCGCCACGGGAGCGCCGACGGCGAGCTTCTGGTCCTACAGCAACGCTGGCTGGTGCCTGTTGGGGCGCGCGATCGAGACGCTGACCGGGCGCACCTGGGAGGAGGCGATGCGGGCACAGCTGCTGGCGCTGCTGGCGATGCACCAGACGACCTTCACCAGCAGCCCGGTCGCCGAACCTCGCGCCGTGGGGCACCGGCTCACCCCCGACGGCCCCGTCCCGGTCGAGCCGTGGACGCCGCGATCCCATGGCCCGGCGGGCAGCACGCTGCTGTCGACCCTGGGTGATCTGCTGGGGTTCGCGCGCCGCCACCTGGAGGATCCTTCCCTGGCCCTCCTGCGCTCGCCTCATGCGGAGGTCCGGATCCACGCGTGGCTGGATGCCTGGTGTCTGGGATGGGCGCGGTTCGACTGGGACGGCGGTCCGGTGTGGGGATGGGACGGGCTCATCAGCGGCAGCCGCGCGATCCTACGGATCGTGCCGGAGCACCGCGGCGCCGTCGTCCTACTCACCAACGGCAGCACCGGACGCACGCTGTACCGGTCGCTGTTCCCGATCCTGATGCAGGCCTGGTTCGGGATCGCCATGCCGGTGCTGCGGCTGGACAGCTCACCTGGTGCGGCCGGCGACCTGGCACGCTTCGCCGGCGTGTACGCCTGGCCGGACTTGCGCTGGGAGGTGACGGCCAAGGACACCCACCTCCTCATGAACGGCGATGGTGGCGCGGTCAAGGCGCTGCCCCTCGACGACAGTACGTTCGTAGTCGACGCCAATGACCCTGACACCCCAACGGTGACGTTCGGTGGGTTCGGCGCCAGCGGTCGTCCGGCCGTGCTCTATCAGATGCTGTGGGGACTGCCACGCGTATAGCCCATTGCAACTGCGGCTGGAGTACTAAACAGCAGGTTTGCATGGGTCTCTGGCGGCCCACCCGACGGCCGCAGGTCGGGCCTCCGGATCGCCGGTCCGTTCCACCTCGGTTGGTGACGGGCGGCACGCCCGTCAGGTGCCTTGCGACACTGCTCGCCCTCGCCTGGATCGCGCATCCTCGCTGGTAGACCCCGCTGGCTGAGGCTATCGCCAGGGCGCAGCCCGACCCCAGCCCAGCGGTCACGGAGGCCGTGCCCGCTTGAGCCCGTCGCGATGGAGGCAAGCCGGAACCGAGCGTTGTTCTCGGCGTAGCCTCCAACGGGCGAGGAGGTAGCTGCGATGAGCAGGCAGATCGGCGACCGGGCGGTTGTGCTCGGCGCAAGCATGGCCGGGCTGGTGGCCGCCCGAGTACTCGCCGACGCTTATGCGCAGGTGACGGTGATCGACCGGGACGAGCTGCCCGAGGCAAGCACCCACCGGCGTGGCGTCCCCCACGGCCGCCACGCCCATGCGCTGCTGGCGCGCGGCCAGCAGGCCCTGGAAGAACTGTTCCCTGGGCTCACCGCCGACCTGGTCGCGAAGGGGGTGCCGACCGGGGATCTACTGGCTAATGGCCGCTGGTATGTCAGTGGCCACCGGCTCCGGCAGGCGCCCATCGGGCTGGTCACCCTGTCCGCCAGCCGGCCACTCCTCGAGGGCTATGTCCGGGCCAGGGTGCGGGCGCTGCCCAACGTCACGTTCCTGGACTGCCGCGACATCGTCGGCCTGGCCGCGACACCCGATGGCCGCCGCGTCACCGGCACTCGGGTGCTCCGCCAAGCCGACGGCAGTGCCAAGGAGGAGGTGCTCGGCGCCGACCTGATCGTCGACGCCACCGGCCGTGGCTCACGCACCCCGATCTGGCTGCAAGCACTGGGGTACTCGCGGCCAGATGCGGAGCAGGTGCGGGTTGGGCTGGGCTATGCGACCCGGACCTATCGGCTGCCGCCCGATGCCCTGGACGGCGATCTAGCGGTGCTGGACGCCACCACGCCCGAACATCCACGGGGTGGAGCGCTTCTGCGGCTGGAGGGTGACCGGTGGATGGTGACGCTGGCCGGAATGCTGGGTGATCACCCACCCACCGACCCCGATGGGTTCCTGGACTTCGCCCGGTCGCTTCGGTTCCCCGACATCTACCAGGCGATCCGCGACGCCGAACCGCTGGACGACCCGGTCGGCTTCCGCTTCCCAGCAAGCGTCCGCCACCGCTATGAACGGCTGGACCGCTTCCCGGACGGATTGCTGGTAATGGGTGACGCGGTGTGCAGCTTCAACCCGATCTACGGCCAGGGCATGAGCGTGGCCGCGTTGGAGGCGCTCGCCCTGCGGCGCTACCTCGAGCGGGGCGCTGAGCCGCAGCCGCGCCGCTGGTTCCGCGATCTGGCCCGGGTGGTGGATGTGCCGTGGGATATCGCGGTCGGCGGTGACCTCGCCGTCCCTGGCGTCCAGGGCCGCCGGACCTTGAAGGTCCGGCTGGTCAACGCCTACATCGCCCGGCTGCATGCCGCCGCCGAACACGATGCCAGCCTCGCCAGCGCCTTTGTCCGGGTCGCCGGCCTGGTCGCGCCTCCCCAGTCCCTCTTGCATCCCAGCATCGCCGTTCGCGTACTGCGGGCACGCCGGCATCCAGCGACCGGCACCGCCGTCGCCAGCAATCGGGACGCCGTCCGGGCAGCGCAGACGCTGGCCGACAAAGGGGACGGGAGCGCGTAACACCGCTCTACCAACCTGCCGACAGTGTGCAGCGGGTGTGACAGACGCCACTGTGAGACGCCTGAAGCTGCGCTGCCCAGGCCGGCGCCGGACACCACCGCGCAGCCTGTGTGGCGCTCCGCCGGGGCGTCGGAGCGACCCTTCGGATATCTGGGTCAACGACCTGCACTCCTGGCCGCTCAATGTCCTTGCCTGGGGTCCAGCTCCAGTCGCCCGTGGGAGCGCTGGGTGAGCGCCTGGCGCAGCTCCTCGCGGGTGATGAACCCGAACTCGGTGGAGGCGGTGTCGCCCAGCCGTAACGCGCTCGGCCCTGCCGCGCGGAAGCGCTGGGTGACACAGCCCCCGGGGAAGGTGTAGGTGCGGGTGGCCGAAAACTCTGTGCTGTTGGGGTCGACGTGGAGATAGCGGCGTGCCCCTGGCTGCTCGGAGGTCACCTCGGTCGCGCCGGCCAGGTTGCAGGAGGCGCTGAGCCTGACCACCATCGTCCCGCTTCCGGCCCGGTCGTGGTCCAGGGTGATCACCGAGCGGCCGTTGTTGACGGCCACCTTGGCGACCGTCCAGTCGACCGGCACCAGCCGCAGGCACGGTATCAGCGAGGCCGACGGCACCGACTGGGCCATCAGCCACAGCGGTTCCAGATCACGGCAGCCGACGTCCTTGACCCCCAGCGGGGTCGCGACAGCGTCCTCATTGTTAAAGAGCTGCCTGGGGTTCAGGGCGGCCAGGACCAGTAGCGCCAGGATGGCTGCCCACAGCCCGACCCGGCGGGCACTCCACCGCTGCATCCGGATCGGCTGCGGTGGGCTGGGCAGCAGCTTGATGAATTCGGGGTAGGGGTCACGGCCCGCGGCGCGCTGCATCTGGCTCAACTGGGACGGTAGGGCGAGCCCAAGCACGACCCGGGGGGTGTGGGCGAAGCCGGCCAGCTGAAGCGGTGCGAACGCCTCGGTGATCTCCTGGACCGTGAAGTACCGGAGGGCTCGGCGGTAGACCCGCTCGGGGCTGGACCGTAGGGCCAGGCACAGCATCATGTTGGCCAGGTCGACGGCCTGCCGCCAGGGGCTGGGCCGGGCCTGGACGAAGGCGACGTCGATCAGCTGCATGCGGCCGTCGCGGACCAGCAGGTTGGCCGGCTTGATGTCGCGGTGGGCCAGCCCGGCGTCCCACAGCTTGCGGATGATGCCGAGGCCGTCG
>DATENJ010000342.1:0-2980 GCA_035275125.1 Actinomycetes bacterium
GTGGCCGGGTCACTGGGGTTGTCGGCGTAGAAGACCAGGTCGCCGGGGAGCAGGTTGGCCACCGCGACGTGCAGGCCGGCGCCCCACTGGGCCCGCGACACCCGGGGGATGCTGACCCCGGCGGCCCGGTAGGCCGAGCTGGTCAGCCCCGAGCAGTCGAAGGTGTCGGGGCCGGTGGCGCCCCACCGGTAGGGGTCCCCGAGCTGGGCCAGCGCCCAGCGGACGGCCGCCCGGGCCACCGGCCCGGCCTGGAGCCAGGACTGGACCGTCCCGACCCCGGACATGTAGCCGGACCAGGCGGCCCGCCGGGACGCCTCGGTCCGGTCCCGCTCGGCCTCCAGGTAGCCGGCGAGCTGGGTGTCGACCTTGTCGAGGGTCGTCTGGAGCTGCTCGACCAGCCGCTGGACCTGGCGGCGCTCGTCGTCCTGGCGCCGGTGGACGAGGTCGGCCTCGGCCAGGTCGGCCGCGACCCGCTCGTTGAGGCTGTCGACCTCGGCCTTGTGGACCCGCACGTCGGAGACCACCGCGGCCCGGGCCTCGAGGGCCGCCTTCTGCATCGGGAGCCGGCGCATGACGTCGGGCGGGTTGGCCCCGGCGACCAGCTCCCCGAGCAGCCACCCGGGGCCGCCCATGTAGGTGGCCCGGGCCTGCTCGTCGAGCTGGGCCTGGGCGGTGTCGAGCTGGGCCTTGGCGGCCTCCTGGCGGGCCTTGAGGCGGCGCAGGCTGGCCTGGAGGCGGTGCCGGCGGTCGTCGGTGGCGTTGAGCCGCTCGGCCAGCCGCTCGACCTCGGCGTTCTGGGCGTCGAGCTTGGCCTGGAGCGCCTTGGCCTTGGCGGCCAGGGCGGCGTCGGGCGCCTTGGGGGCGGCCGGCGCGGCCACCGCCGCGGTGCCCACGAGGGCCAGAAGCAGGGCGAGGACCAGGGCGATCGGGGCGTGGCGGCTCAGACCCGAGCTGGCGCCGCCATCGTTGGCCATCGTCGCCCCCAATCGACCGGTCCGTGGGCATCGTATCCCATACTGCCGGTTTTGCACCCCGCCAATTGCGTAGGCCGAATGCGCGAGCGGCGCCTCAGAACACCGGTCAAGCATCCCGGTTTGAGGCGTTCGCGGGTCGCCGGGGGCGGCGCGCAAGCGTTAGCGCTGCATCGACGGCTCGGCGCTGCTTGCGGCGCCGGATGCATGACCGCTGTTCTGGAACTGCTGGCGCTCGGTGGAGCCGTCGAGGGCCAGGGTGGAGGTCTGGCCGGCCGTCACGGCCTGGGCGACCAGGTCGAACACGCCCGTCCCGACCTCGCGCTGGTGCCGGGTCGCGGTGTAGCCGTCGGCCTCCATGGCGAGCTCGTGCTGCTGCAGGCGCACGTAGGCCGGCATGCCCTCGGCGGCGTAGCCGGAGGCGAGCTCGAACATGGCCGCGTTCAGGCTGTGGAAGCCGGCCAGGGTGATGAACTGGAACCGGTAGCCCATCGCGGCCAGCTCCTTCTGGAACCGGGCGATGGTCTGGTCGTCGAGCGCCCGGCGCCAGTTGAAGCTGGGCGAGCAGTTGTAGGCCAGCAGCTTGCCAGGGAAGCGGTCATGGACGGCCTCGGCGAACCGGCGGGCCTGGTCCAGGTCGGGGGTCGAGGTCTCGCACCACAGCAGGTCGGCGTAGGGGGCGTACGCCAGGGCGCGGGCGATCGGGGCGTCGAGGCCCGCGGTGACCCGGAAGTAGCCCTCGGCGGTGCGCTCCCCGGTCAGGAACGGCCGGTCGCGCTCGTCGACATCCGAGGTGAGCAGGGTCGCGGCCAGGGCGTCGGTCCGCGCGACCAGGACGGTGGGCACGCCGGCGACGTCGGCGGCCAGCCGGGCCGCCTGGAGGGTGCGGATGAACTGGCCGGTCGGGACCAGCACCTTGCCGCCCAGGTGCCCGCATTTCTTCTCGCTGGCCAGCTGGTCCTCGAGGTGGATCCCGGCCGCCCCGGCCTCGATCATGGCCGTGGCCAGCTCGTAGGCGTTGAGCGGCCCGCCG
Organism: Actinomycetes bacterium; assembly: GCA_035275125.1. Taxonomy (GTDB): domain Bacteria; phylum Actinomycetota; class CALGFH01; order CALGFH01; family CALGFH01; genus CALGFH01. Next base: position 2,005 of record DATENJ010000342.1, read on the forward strand.
AACCCGGCCTCGGCGTCGGCCACGATCGGCACCAGGTAGGAACGCTCCTCGCCCTCGACCCTGGCCACCTGCTCGGCCCGGAGCAGGGCGTTGTTGATCCGGCGGATGACCGTCGGCACGCTGTTGGCCGGGTAGAGGCTCTGGTCGGGGTAGGTCTGCCCGGCCAGGTTGGCGTCGGCCGCGACCTGCCAGCCCGACAGGTAGATGGCCTCGAGGCCGGCCTTGGCCATCTGCACGGCCTGCCCGCCGGTCAGCGCTCCCAGCGCCGGCACGTGGTCGCGCTCGCCCAGCAGCCGCCACAGCCGCTCGGCCCCCACCCGGGCCAGGGTGTGCTCGACCAGGACCTGGGGCCGGAGCCGGTGCACGTCCTCGGCCGTGTACTCCCGGCGAACACCCCGCCACCGGGGGCTCGACAGCCAATTCTCAGACAAACTCGACGAGCTGGTTTCGAGCATGGCGGCACCGCCTCCCGGGACAATTCCCGGCACGTCTTTGGATGAACAGACTGTAAACGGCCAGCAGCTATTGATCCAATTATTTGTTGCTATGTCCGCAATAGACGCACCCTATCACCGCAGGTGAGCCGGGCCGTCACGGGGAAGAACGGAGCCACAGCGAGGCCCGGGTGGGCTGCATGGTCTGGTCGACCACGGCCAGCAGCTCCCCGTGCAGGGCGTCCAGATCCACCTGGTCGCGCAGGCGGGTCGCGAACCCCTCCACGGTGCGGGCGGCGTCATAGCGGCGCCGGTTGAAGCGCCGGTCGACCAGGTCCTGGACCCGGCGGCGCAACGGCTGGAACAACGCCGCCACCGTCAGGGTGGCGGCGGCCACGGCCAGGCTGCCGGCGCCTTCGACGAGTTTGGAGGCGGTGGGGACGACCAGCAGGTAGGGGAGGATGAGCAGGGCGGTGACGACGGCGTAGGTGACGGTCCGGCTGACCAGCCGGTCCAGGTCCCACAGCCGGTAGCGCAGCACC
>DATENJ010000343.1:0-3652 GCA_035275125.1 Actinomycetes bacterium
GACGTCGCCGCCGGGGACCGGGCGGTCGCGCTGATGCGGTCGGCGGTCGAGGCCACCCACGGGCCCAAGGTGCTCGGCGGCATCGGCGGGTTCGCAGGGCTGTGGCGGCTGGCCGGGGACCTGGGCCGGGCCGGCGTCCCCAGCGACCCGGTGCTGGCCGCGGCCAGCGACGGGGTCGGCACCAAGCTGCTGGTCGCCCAGGCCCTCGACCGCCACGACACCGTCGGGATCGACCTGGTCGCCATGGTGGTCGACGATGTGGTCGTTCCCGGGGCCGAGCCGCTGTTCGTGCTCGACTACCTGGCCGTCGGCCGGGTCGACCCCGACCGGGTGGCCGCCATCGTTGGCGGGGTGGCCGAGGGCTGCCGCCTGGCCCGCTGCGCCCTGCTCGGCGGGGAGACGGCCGAGCACCCCGGCGCGATGGAGCCCGAGGCCTACGACCTGGCCGGGTTCGCCCTCGGGATGGTGGAGCGCGACCGCCTGGTCGGCCCCGACCTGGTCGTGACCGGCGACGTGCTGCTGGGGCTCGCCTCCTCCGGTCTCCACGCCAACGGCTTCAGCCTGGCCCGCCAGGTCCTGGCCAGGGCCGGGATCGGCTACGACCGCGAGCTGCCAGAGCTCGGCGCCCCGGTGGGCGAGGCGCTGCTCACCCCAACCCGCATCTACGCCCCCCACCTGGTCGACCTGCTCGCCACGGGGATCGAGGTCCACGCCCTCTGCCACGTCACCGGCGGCGGCCTCCCCGGCAACCTCCCCCGCTGCCTCCCCCCCGGCCTGACCGCCAGGGTCGACCGGGCGTCGTGGGAGCCGCCCCCGATCTTCCGGGTCCTGGCCGACCTCGGGCCGGTCGACGACCAGGAGCTGACCCGGGCGACCAACCTGGGCGTCGGCATGGTCGTGGTGCTGCCGCCCGCCGAGGCCGACCGGGCGACCGCGTTCCTGGCCGACCACGACATCCCCACCTGGGTGATGGGCGAGGTGGCTAGCCGCTGACCCCCGGAAGGACCCGGATCAGGCGGAGCCGCGAGATGTCGCGCATGCGGTCGGTGGCGATCCGGTCGGCGGCCTCGCTGGTGGGGACGCCCTCGGCCTTGGCGCGGTGGAAGATGTCCCGCACGGCGTTGTAGATGCCCTCGACCTTGGCCTTGGCCCGCTCGGGCGAGTAGCCCTTGAGCTCGTCGGCCACATTGATCAGGCCGCCGGCGTTGACCACGTAGTCGGGGGCGTACAGGATGCCGAGCTGGCGCAGGGCGTAGCCGTGCTCGTCGCGGGCCAGGACGTTGTTGGCCGACCCGGCGATGGCCGCGCACTTCAGCTCGGGCAGGGTGTCGTCGTTGACGACCGCCCCCATCGCGCACGGGGCGAAGATGTCGCAGGCGACCGCGTGGGCCTTGGCCGGCTCGACGGTGTCGGCGCCGAACTCCTTGACCGCCCTGGCCACGTTGTCGACGTCCACGTCGGCGACGGTGAGCCGGGCCCCGGCCTGGTGGAGCAGGTGGCACAGGTGGGTGCCGACCTTGCCGGCGCCCTGGACGACGACGTGGCGGCCGGCCAGGTCGTGCTCGTTCCACAGCTCCTCGGCCACCGCCTGCATGCCCTTCAGGACCCCGTAGGCGGTGTTGATCGAGGGGTCGCCGCCGCCGCCGTTGGCCGGCGAGCGGCCGGTGACGAACCGGGTCTCCAGCGAGACCGTGTCCATGTCGGGGATGTAGGTCCCGACGTCCTCGGCGGTGATGTAGCGGCCGCCGAGGCTCTCGACGAAGCGGCCGTAGGCGCGGAGCAGGGCCTCGGACTTGACCCGCTTGGGGTCGCCGATGATGACCGCCTTGCCCCCGCCGAGGTTGAGCCCGGCCACGGCCGCCTTGTAGCTCATGCCCCTGGCCAGCCGGAGGACGTCGGCGAGGGCGTCCTCCTCGGAGGCGTACGGGTAGAAACGGGTGCCGCCCAGCGCCGGGCCGAGGGCGGTCGAGTGGATGGCGATGATGGCCTTGAGGCCAGAGATGGGATCGTGGTTGTAGACGACCTGCTCGTACTCGCCACCCATGAGCCGAAACGCTCCCAAGGATGACCTCCTGGACGGGCCCCGGCGGGATCGCCGCCAGGGCGGCAGACGCACGGTGGGGGGTACCCACCCCGAAGGCCAACCTACCACAGCCCTCTCCTTATACTCCTCACCATGAAGGGCCATGCCTTCACGGCGTATCTGCGCATCTACCAGCCGTTGGCCGCGTTCCCACCGCGGGAGCGCGCCGAGTGGGCCGCCTACGTCGAGGCCGGCCAGGTCCTGCCCGCGAGCCTGCTCGTCGGCCGCGAGGAACGCCGCGGGCTGGCCAGGGCCCTCGGGCTCACGGTCGGCGCCGAGCGCGAGCACGCCCTCGTCGAGCGGGTCGGGGACGTGGTCTTCCTCTGCCCCCTCCGCACCGAGCTGCGCACCCTCCAGTCGCTGGTCGCCTTCCGCAGCTCGGTCCCTGACGAGGTGGCCGACGCCTTCGTGTCCGCCGGCGACGTCGAGCGGGCCGAGCAGACCCTTGAGCGCTGGGAGAGCGAGCGGCCGGGGTCGCGCAGCCACATCCAGCAGGCGGCCTGGCACGTCCCGCTTCCCTGGTTCACGTTGTTCGAAGACGGCGAGCGGCGGGTCGGGGCCCCGTCCTCGGGCCAGGTGGCCCGGCTCACCTACCGGACCAACATGCCCAAGGCGCGCGGCCGCGTCTCCCGGGCCGTCAGCATCCTCCAGGAGCTGATGGACGACGCCGAGATGGTCGTGGCCGTCGAGGAGCTCCGGGCCTGGCTCCACAGCTTCGACCCGGACAGCCTGGTCCAGCTCGACTACGGAGGACTGACCAGAGCAATCGCGTTCGAGGACCTGGTCGCCGACCACTCGGCCGCCGAGGTCTGGGAGGCGCTCGGCGCCCTCGAGGCCGGAGATCTGGACCGGTCAAGTGAGCTCTACCGGACGCTGAGCGAGCGCTGGTCGGCCCTCAGGGGACGGGAATCCAGCAATTGAGCTCTGCGTACCTTTTGCTAAAGCTCTGGCGGTCGGTTGCCGATAGTCCTAGTAGGCGGGGCGGAAAATAGCCCTAAGTTGCTATGGTCTGTCCCATTCGACGCCTCTAGGATATTCAGGACCTCCGCGAGAATCCCGTCTCGATGGGGGGAAGTTCGAGGTGAGGGGTGGCAACCATGTCCGCCAGTCGTACCGTCCAGTCTGCGCCTGCTCCTGAGGCGCTGCTCACCCCGGCGGAGGTCGCCGCGCTGTTCCGTGTCGACCCCAAGACCGTGACCCGCTGGGCCAAAGCAGGCAAGCTCTCGAGCATCCGCACCCTCGGCGGTCACCGTCGCTACCGCGAGACGGAAGTCCGCCAGCTGCTCCGCGGTGTCGAAGCCGGCGGCTAGCCCTTCGACCCGCGTGACCGGCACCACCCAAGGGGGGGCCGGACGTCCAGACGGCGCCTCCCACCGAGGCGCCGTCTGCGTTTCCCCGCCAGCCTGAACCGCCTGGCCCAGCCGACTCGAGCTGAGCAAGCCGACCCGTCATACTCCTGGGATGGCGGTGATCGGGGTCTGCGTCCTGGCGGTGCTGGCCGGGCTGGTCGCGGTGGTTCGCTGGGGCGGCCTGCCGGTCGAGCCGCCGGCCGCCCCCGCGCGGACGGGA
>DATENJ010000344.1:0-5493 GCA_035275125.1 Actinomycetes bacterium
ACATCCTCTCGGACCTCGGGGCCGGCCTGGTCGGCGGGCTCGGGGTCGCCCCAGGGGCCAACCTGGGCGAGCGGGTGGCGGTGTTCGAGGCCACCCACGGCTCGGCGCCCAAGTACAAGGGGCAGAACAAGGTCAACCCGATGGCGATGATGCTCTCGGGCATGCTGATGCTGCGCCACCTGGAGGAGACCGACGCCGCCGACCGGCTGGAGCGGGCCCTGGCCTCGGTCATCGCCGAGGGCGAGAGCGTCACCTACGACATGAAGCCGTCGCGCGACGACCCCACCGCGGTCGGCACCAGCCAGGTCGCCGACGCGGTGATCGCCAAGCTGGAGGCGGGTGTCTGATGGCCAAGGTCACCGTCGTCGGGGCCGGCAAGTACGGCTCGACCACCGTGCAGCGGCTGGCCGAGAAGGACCTCTACGACGAGGTCGTGATGACCGACATCGTCGAGGGCCTCCCCCAGGGCCTTGCCCTCGACATGAACCAGTCGCGGCCCATCGAGGGGTTCGAGACCAGGGTGGTCGGCACCAACGGCTACGACGAGACGGCCGGCTCGGACGTGGTGGTGATCACCGCCGGGGTGCCCCGCAAGCCGGGCATGAGCCGTATGGACCTGCTGGAGACCAATGCGAAGATCGTCGGCGAGGTCACCCGCAAGGTCGCCGACGCCTCGCCCGACGCGGTCCTGATCGTCGTCTCCAACCCGCTGGACGAGATGACCTCGCTGGCCGCCGAGGTGGCCGGGTTCCCACGGGAGCGGGTCATGGGCCAGGCCGGGATGCTCGACACGGCCCGGTTCAAGCACTTCCTGGCCGAGGAGCTCGGGACCAGCCCGAGCCGGGTCGAGGCCATGACCCTCGGCTCCCACGGCGACACCATGGTCCCGGTGCCGAGCATGGTCAAGGTCGACGGCAAGCCCCTGACCGAGGTCGCCGACGCGGACACGATCGAGCGGCTGGTCCAGCGGACCCGCGACGGCGGCGCCGAGGTGGTAGCGCTGCTCAAGTCGGGCTCGGCCTACTACGCGCCCTCAAGCGCGGCCGCGGCCATGGTCGCGGCCGTCCTCGGCGACACCGGCGAGGTCCTGCCGGTCTGCGCCTGGGTCACCGGCCAGTACGGCATCGACGGCGTCTACCTCGGCGTCCCGGCAAGGCTGGGCCGCGGCGGGGTCACCGAGGTGGTCGAGCTGCCCCTGACCGACGCCGAGCTGGCCGAGCTGCGCGAGGCGGCCGAGGCCGTCCGTTCCAAGCAGGCCGACGTGGCCAAGCTCGTTGGCTGAGGGGGATCCGGAGGGCTCCCGGAGCGAAGCGGTACCCCTCGGGCCGACGAGGGACCCGGTGCCGGGCTGCGACCTGTGCGCGGCCCGGCCGCTGACGCCGTGGTTCCACGAGGACGACCGCTGCTGGGTGGCGGAGTGCCTGATCTGCCGCACGCCGATGGTGGTGTGGCGCCGCCACGGCCCCCACCCGCCGCCGGCCGAGCGCGAGCACATGCTGGCCCGGCTGTCCGAGGTGGCCGCAGACCGCCTCGGCGAGGGCGCCTTCCGGATCGACGCGGTGATGCGCCGCATCCCCGACCACTTCCACGCCCACGCCCGCGACCCCGCCTGGCCCGGGTTCGCCTGGGGTTAGGAGGGGCCCGGTGACAGCCTCGGTGACCGAGCGAACGGTCCAGGTCAACGGCATCGACCTGCACCTGGCCGAGGCCGGCCCTCGCGACGGCCCGCCGGTGGTGCTGCTGCACGGCTTCCCCGACTCCTGGAAGCTGTGGCGCCACCAGCTCGACGCCCTGGCCGCCGCCGGCATGCGGGTGCTCGCCCCCGACCTGCGCGGCTTCGGCCAGTCGACCCGCCCGGCGGAGGTCGAGGCCTACAGGCTCCGCGCGGTCGTCGCCGACGTCACCGGTCTGCTCGACCTGCTCGGCATCGGCCGGGCCGCGGTCGTCGGCCACGACTGGGGCGCTGCCGTCGCCTGGCGGGTGGCCATGTTCGCCCCCGACCGGGTCGAGCGCCTGGCCGTGGTGTCGGTCGGCCACCCTCTCGCCGGGGTCGCCGCCGGCCTGCCCCAGCGCCAGCTCTCCTGGTACATGCTCTGGTTCCTGTTCCCCGGCGTCGCCGAGCAGGTCCTGCCGGCCGACAACTGGGCCCTGTACCGCCACTGGATCTGGTCCGACGCCCAGCCAGGCGAGGACCCCGACCTCGACCGCCAGCTCGCCGACCTCTCCCGCCCCGGCGCCCTTGAGGCCGGCCTCAACTGGTACCGGGCCAACAACGACCCCGTCCTGTTCGCGGTCTCCGACCCCTCCCGGTTCCCCCTCCCCTCGGTGGCCTGCCCCACCCTTGGCGTCTGGTCGAGCGACGACCCGGCCCTTTCCGAAGCCCAGATGACCGGCTCGGCCAGCTACGTCACCGGCACCTGGCGCTACGAACGCCTCGACGGCATCGGCCACTGGGTCCCGGTCCACGCCCCCGACCAGCTGAACCGGCTGCTGGTGGAGTTCCTGGGGATCTAAGCGGCGGTCACCGGGTACCCTGCAGAGCGCAACGACACGGGACATCTGGAGGGCCGGGACCATGGCGGGGAACAGCTTCGGGGCGCGGGCGGGGTTGGACGTCGGGGACCGGTCGTTGGAGGTCTTCCGGCTGGACGCGCTGGGGTCGGCGGGTGATGTCGAGGGGCTGCCGTTCTCGCTGAAGGTGCTGCTGGAGAACCTGCTCCGGAACGAGGACGGGAGTGCGGTCACGGCCGAGGACGTCGAGGCGTTCGCCCGCTGGGACCCGGCGGCGGCCGAGGACCGGGAGATCGCGTTTTCGCCGGCCAGGGTGCTGATGCAGGACTTCACCGGGGTGCCGGCGATCGTGGACCTGGCGGCCATGCGCGACGCCATGGGCACCCTTGGCGGCGACCCGGCCCGGATCAACCCGCTGGCCCCGGCCGAGCTGGTCATCGACCACTCGGTGGTGGCCGACGTCGCCGGGCGGCCCGACGCCTTCGTCCGCAACGTCGAGCTGGAGTTCGAACGCAACCGGGAGCGGTACGCCTTCCTGCGCTGGGGTCAGCAGGCCTTCGCCGACTTCAAGGTGGTGCCGCCCGGGACCGGGATCGTGCACCAGATCAACTGCGAGTACCTGGCCCGGGTGGTGTTCACCAACGACAAGGGGCAGGCCTACCCCGACACCCTGGTCGGCACCGACAGCCACACCCCGATGGTCAACGGCCTTGGCGTGCTCGGCTGGGGGGTCGGCGGGATCGAGGCCGAGGCGGCCATGCTCGGCCAGCCCATCTCGATGCTCATGCCCAAGGTGGTCGGGTTCAAGCTGTCGGGCGAGCTGCCCGAGGGCTCGACCGCCACCGACCTGGTCCTGACCGTGACCGAGCTGCTGCGCCGCCACGGGGTGGTCGGCAAGTTCGTCGAGTTCTACGGCCCCGGGGTCGGCAACGTGCCGGTCGAGAACCGGGCCACCATCGGCAACATGTCGCCCGAGTACGGGTCGACCTGCGCCATCTTCCCCGTCGACGCCGAGACGCTGCGCTATCTCACCTTCACCGGCCGCCCGCCCGAGCTGGTCGCCCTGGTCGAGGCGTACGCCAAGGAGCAGGGGCTGTGGCACGACCCGGCGGCCGAGCCGCGCTACACCGAGCGGGTCGAGCTGGACCTGGGCACGGTGGTGCCGAGCCTGGCCGGGCCGCGCCGCCCCCAGGACCGGGCCGCCCTGACCGACGCCCGCCGCGGCTTCCGGGCCGCCCTGGCCGACATGGCCCCGGAGGCCACCAGCCCCGGGGGGCCGGTCGACCGCACGGTCAACGGGGACGGGCCCGACGAGGCCTCGGACGAGTCGTTCCCGGCCAGCGACCCGCCGGCGGCCATGGCGGGAACGAAGGCGCACGAGAACCACGACCCGCCGCCGGCCGGCTGGTTCGAGCCCGACCCCACCGGGGTCAGCGGCCGGGCGACCAGGCGGGTGCCGGTCACCCTCGAGAACGGGACCAGCTTCGACCTCGACCACGGGCACGTGGTCATCGCCGCCATCACCTCATGCACCAACACCTCCAACCCGTCGGTGATGCTGGCCGCCGGGCTGCTGGCCCGCAACGCCGTCGACCGCGGCCTGGCCTCCAAGCCGTGGGTCAAGACCTCGCTGGCCCCCGGGTCCAAGGTGGTCATGGACTACTACGAGCGGGCCGGGCTGCTGCCGTACCTCGAGAAGCTCGGCTTCCACCTGGTCGGGTTCGGCTGCACCACCTGCATCGGCAACTCCGGCCCGCTCGCCCCCGAGATCTCCCAGGTGGTGGAGGAGAGCGACCTGGTGGTGGCCTCGGTGCTGAGCGGCAACCGCAACTTCGAGGGCCGGATCAACCCCGACTGCCGCATGAACTACCTGGCCTCGCCGCCCCTGGTGGTCGCCTACGCCCTGGCCGGGACGATGGACGTCGACCTGCTCGACGACCCGCTCGGCCACGATCCCGACGGCAACCCCGTCTACCTGCGCGACCTGTGGCCGTCAAGCGCCGAGGTGGCCGAGCTCATCGGCCGGGCCGTCCAGTCGGACATGTTCCGCAAGAGCTACGCCGAGGTGTTCGCGGGCGACGAGCGCTGGAACTCCCTTGAGGTGCCGACGGGGGAGAGCTTCGCCTGGGACGACGCCTCGACCTATGTCCGGCGCCCGCCGTACTTCGACGGCATGCCGGCCACCCCGGAGCCGGTCACCGACATCCACGGCGCCCGGGTCCTGGCCGTGTTGGGCGACAGCGTCACCACCGACCACATCTCGCCCGCCGGGGTCATCAAGCGCGACAGCCCGGCCGGCCGGTACCTGACCGAGCTGGGCGTCGCCGTGAAGGACTTCAACTCCTACGGGTCCCGCAGGGGCAACCACGAGGTGATGGTCCGCGGCACCTTCGCCAACATCCGGCTGCGCAACCGGCTCGCCCCCGGCACCGAGGGCGGGGTCACCCTGCACCTGCCCGACGCCGAGCAGCTGAGCATCTACGACGCGGCCATGCGCTACCAGGCCGACGGGGTGCCGCTGGTGGTCCTGGCGGGCAAGGAGTACGGGTCGGGCTCCAGCCGCGACTGGGCGGCCAAGGGCCCGATGCTGCTCGGGGTCCGGGCCGTGCTGGCCGAGAGCTACGAGCGCATCCACCGGGCCAACCTGGTCGGCCTGGGCATCCTGCCCCTTGAGCTGCCGCCCGGCGAGACGGTCGAGTCTCTTGGCCTCACCGGGCACGAGACCTTCGAGATCACCGGCCTCGAGGGCGCCGGCGCCGGCGCCTTCCCCCGCGAGGTGGCCGTCCGGGCCGACGACCTGGAGGTCACCAAGGAGCTCACCTGCCGGGTCCGGATCGACACCCCGAACGAGGTCGAGTACTACCGCAACGGCGGCATCCTCCAGTACGTCCTGCGCCAGCTCAGGGGGTAGCGGCGACCCGGGGCTCGGGGCTGCCCGGCGGGGCGAACCAGGCCAGCTCGCCGGCCAGGGCCACCGTGGGG
>DATENJ010000345.1:0-5471 GCA_035275125.1 Actinomycetes bacterium
GGCCTTGACCGTGGCGCTGGTGGTGGCCGGTCGGGCAGGGGCGGTTGCCGGCGGCTTGGTGACGGGGACGCCGGCGGCGCTCCCCGACCCCCTGAACACCCCGCAGTCCCGCCCGGCGTTCAGGCAGCGGTCGACCAGCGCGGCCAGCTTCACCTGGTCCCAGGTGTTCCAGAAGTCACCATGGGCGGTGAAGGTCGGGCCAGAGGAGAGCGTGATCCGGCCGCCGCGGCCAACCGGGTACTCGGTCCGCAGGATCAATCGCGGCAGGGCATGGGAGAACCCGGCCGGGCACCGGTAGCCGACCGGGTGGCGCAGGTGTGCTGTGTCGTTGACGTGGGTCAGGACGCCGTCCCAGCAGTTGGGGAAGCCGACGTGCAGGCTCACGACGCCACTCGCGCAGGTCGGCGGGGCGGTCGGCTTGCCGCCGACCGAGTTGTCCGAGCAGCCCCAGTAGATCTCCTCGCCCAGGTCCGGGTTGGCGCTCGGCGAGGTCGCGTGAGCGTTGCCGGCGACCATCCGCAGGTCGGGCGGGAACGGCTCGATGTGGGTGCCGGGGGCGAGGTTGTCGGCGGCCACGTAGACCTGCTCGCGGACGCCCCCGCCGGCCGGCTTCACCTTGGCCCCGTCCCGGTACACGGCCGGCAGCCAGTAGCCGGCGGTATCGCCCTGAGGACAGGACGTGGCCGCGGCCCGCATCGACCCGTAGGTCGAGAACGCGTCCACCGAGGTGTTGCCGAAGAAGTCGTGGAGGTGGGCCATCCCCGGCATCCTGGGGTGGACGATCGGGTCGTCAGGCAGTGACCTGGTGTAAGAGCACTGGAGCACCCAGGTGCCCTCGTCGGCCCGTGAGGGCGACGACGAGACGACGAGCACCCCGGCGACCACGGCGCAGAAGACGACGATCAGGACCGGTAGCCTTCGCATCGTGCGAACTCCTAGGGGGGAGGGAGTCGGATGCTTTCGACGCGCGCGGTGGGGGCCGCGGAGAGCGCCAATCGGGAAGACTAGCAAGGCGAGGCAGGCAAGCAAACTCGCCGGCTCCCATGACCACGGCGCGCATAACCACCCGATACGCCGTCCTGACGGCCGGACCTACGGTATTCGGGGCTGTGGAAGCACGTCCCCGGTGCCGATCCTGTCCAGGATTGGGTAATGCCGTCGGAGGGTTGGGGGGCGCAAGGCTCGATGTTGATCACCTCGCTAGGGCACGCCGGCCTGCGGGTCGACACCGCCGACCTGCGGCTGCTCATGGACCCGTGGCTGGCCACGACCGGCGCCTTCCAGGGCGCCTGGCACCAGTTCCCGAGCAACGCCCACCTGGCGACCCCGGAGCTGCTCGACTGTGACTGGGTGACGGTGTCCCACGAGCATCTGGACCACATGGACCTGTCGGTGCTGACCCGGCTGCCCGAGCGCACGCGGGTGCTGGTCCCGCAGTACCCGGCGAAGAACTTCCTGCGCCGCCTCCAGGACGGCGGTGTCCGCAACGTGATCGAGGTCGGGGCGTGGCAGCGGTTCCCGCTGAACACGGCCGGCGACTGGCTGACCTTCATCCCCGAGCAGTCTCCGATGTGCCATGACGCCGGCGTGCTGGTCTGCGCCGGCGGCGCTTCGCTGCTCCACTGCAACGACGCGCGCCTGTCGGTGGCCCAGGGCCGGCGGGCGACGGTCGAGGCGGGCGGGCGGCTGGACGTCATGGCCGTGCAGATGTCGGGGGCGAGCTGGCACCCGATCTGCTACGAGTACCCGCGCGAGGTCGCCGAGCGGCTGGAGGGCGAGAAGCGCGTCGGCAAGTTCAAGGCCGTGACCCGCCTCCTGCGGGGTGTCGCCCCCCAGCTGGCGGTGCCGTTCGCGGGGCCGCCCTGCTTCCTTGACCCGGTGATCCGCCACCACAACCCGACCCCCGAGCGGCCGGGGATCTTCCCCGACCTGGAGCAGGCCGGCGCCTGGCTCGGCGACCACCTCCCGAGCGTGCCGTCGAGCTACTGGCTGCCCGGCGACCGCTACGAGGTCGGCCCCGGCCGCCTCGAGCGCGACCCGCGCTGGGCGGGGTTCTCCTACGCCGACACCGAGGAGTACCTGGAGCGGTACGCCGCCGAGCGGAAGCCGGATCTCGAGGCCGTCTACGCCGAGCATCCGGAGCCAGGCGACGACCTCGGCGAGCGCTTCGAGGAGCATTTCGTCCGGCTCGGCGAGATGAGCCCGTACTTCCTCGAGCGCATCGCCATGACCATCCGGTTCGAGGTCGAGGGGTCGGGCGGCGGACGCTGGGACGTGCAGCTCGGCCCGGACAAGGCCCGGGTGGACCTGCACGGCGGGAACGACCCGGTCCAGTACCGCTTCAGGGTGGCCTCGCGCTGGCTCGACCCGGTGATCACCGGACGGGTCGGCTGGGAGGACCTGCTGCTGTCGCTGCGGTTCTCGGCCTGGCGCTCTCCCGACCTGTACAACGACTACCTGGTGGGGCTGCTCAAGCACGCCGACGAGGAGGCCCTTGAGGCCGTCGTCGCCTACGAGACCTCGCGCGACAAGGACGAGACAGTGGTCGTGCAGGACGCCGAGGGCCGCCGCTACGAGGTCGGCCGCTACTGCCCCCACGCGGGTGAGGACCTGACCCACGGCGCCGTGGTCCAGGACGGCGTGCTCCGCTGCCTCGGCCACAACTTCGACTTCGACCTGGCCACCGGCCGCTGCCTCAACGCGCGCTGTGAGCCGTTGCCGGTCCGCTCGACAGCCTCCGCCGGGTCGCACGAGGCCACCGGCTGAGCGGCGGCCGTCGGCGGCACGGCCGGACCGTACGCTGTCCAGCCCACCCCGCTTACGTCGATCGAAGCTGGTCAGGAGGCCAAATGTCGAACAGCCTTTCGTCAGAGACAGCGGGGGCCCGCGGGGGGTACGTATGACCCAACTTCGACATCCGACGACCTACAGCGACGAACCACGCCCGGTCTGGATCCGTGGCCACGCAAGGCGCCACCAGCGCACCGCCGACATGGACACCCGCTGGATGCCGGCGTGCCAGTGCGGGTGGGCCTTCTACGCCAGCGTCCGGACCCTGCGCATCGCCGACCGCACCCACGGGTTCCACCTCGACCGGGTGCACTCCAGCCGCCACACGGCGGCATCCTGAGCACGGCCATGCCGTGCTCACCGCCGCCACCGCCGTTCTGACTGGTTCCCCTGGCCCTCGGGACGGCGGTGGCCGCAGTGATCCGGCGGCGGTAGCCTCCAGGCATGTCCAGGGACCCTTCGGTGTTCGTGCACTCCCTCGCGCTGTGCCAGAGCGATGACGTGGGTCCCCGGACCCGCATCTGGGCGTTCGCCCACGTGCTCGAGGGGGCCAGGATCGGGGCCGACTGCAAGGTCGGCGGCCACGTCTTCGTCGAGGGCGGGGTGGTGGTCGGGAACGCGGTCACCATCAAGAACGGCGTCCAGCTCTTCTCCGGGGTGACGGTCGAGGACGAGGTGTTCCTCGGGCCAGGGGCGGTGTTCACGAACGACGCCAGCCCGCGCGCCCCCTATCCCAAGGGCCCGGCCGGCTGGCGGGCCACCCTGGTCCGGCGGGGGGCGACGGTCGGGGCCAACGCCACCGTCCTGTCCGGGCTGACCATCGGCTGCTGGGCCATGGTGGGGGCCGGCAGCGTGGTCACCGGCGACGTCTCCGGGCACGCGGTCGTGGTCGGCAACCCGGCCCGCCATGCCGGCTGGGCCTGCCGCTGCGGCCGGACCCTGCCCGACGACCTGGCCTGCGGCGCCTGCGGCCGCGCCTACGCCCTGGCCGGAGGCGGTACCCTCGAGGAACGAAGTTCGGCCGCCGGCCACGACGGGTAGGCAGCAGGGTATGGACACCGAGCGGCAGTGGACGCCGCCGCCGGGCGCCGGCCAAGGGCCCGGGTGGGAGCCGCCGCGCCGGCGGTCCCAGGTCCGGCTGGTCGCGGTGGTCCTGCTGGTCCTGGTCCTGGTGGTGGCCGTGTCCAGCCTGAGCGGGCTGCGGCTGTGGCCGTCGTTCCCCAACCCGTTCGCCAGCCGGCAGGTCGACCGCAGCCAGCCGGTCCTGCTCAAGGCGATCGAGGACCTTGAGGTCTTCAAGGCCGCCAGCGGGAACTTCCAGGTGGTGGTCGACCTGGAGGAGGGCTCCCGTGGCATCCCCCTGATCCTCAAGGGCCAGCGGACCCTGTTCCTGGCCGGCGGCAGCGTCGACGCCGAGGTCGACTTCTCCGCCCTGGACAAGGGCGCGATCAAGGTCTCTGGCGACGGGAAGCGGGCCGACATCACCTTGCCGAGGGCCCGGCTCACCAAGGCCCGGGTCGACCCTGAGCAGAGCCGGGTGTTCTCCAGAGAGCGGGGCCTGCTCGACCGCCTCGGGTCGGTGCTTTCGGACAACCCGACCAGCGAGCGCGAGCTCTACCGGCTCGCCCAGGCCAAGATGGAGGCTGCGGCGGCGTCCAGCGACCTGGCCGCGCGGGCCGAGCAGAACACCAGGGCGATGCTGGAGAGCATGCTCCGCTCGCTCGGCTACACCCAGGTCACGGTGACGTTCAGCGATCCTCAGACGTAGCCCGGCTGGTGCGGTGCAGGCGGCCGCGGATGGCCGCGCTGGCCTTGACCACCGCGTCGCGGCGGGCCTTGGCGAAATAGTCGGTGGCCAGCAGCAGCCCGGCCGTCCAGGCCCGGGCATCCTCGGGCACCACCTGGCCCCGCATCATGGCCCAGCCTCCTCGTCGATCGCGCCGGTCCAGCCTGCCAGCTTCAGCGGCGGTCGACAAGACCGGCTCCCAGGAGCTGGGCCATGGCCCGCATCACGTTCAGGTCGGTCTCGTCGAAGGCGTGCGGCTCGGGCGCGTCCACCGACAGCATGCCGAGGTTCTGCTCGCCACAGAACACCGCGACACTGATGAACGACCGGTAGGTCGCCCCCGGCCGCGGCTCGGCCCCCCTCGGCAGCTCCTCGGCCCGGACGTCGTCGACCAGCAGGTAGTCGTGGAACCGGACCAGCAGCAGCGCCTCCTGGCCGCGCCGGTCGCCCGGGTCGTCGGTGAACACCGTGGTCGGCGGGTCCCCGCGCCCGAACCAGGCCGAGGCCCGCATCTCGCCCCGCTCCAGCTTCCAGAAGATCGCCCTGACCCGCTCGCCGTCGCACAGGCTGGCCGCCGCCTCCACCGCCAGCTGCCGGAGCTGCCCCCTGAGCGCCTCCCGCTCCCTGCCCGAGGTCTGGTGCACCCGGCCCACGACCTCCGCGATCGGCGTGACCACGTCCCCGACGACCAGCCGGAGCTTGGCGTCGGTCTCGATGGCCAGCGCCTCGGCCGACCGTGTCTCCAGCTCCTGGCGCAGCTCCCGCCGCGACTTGACCCACAGCGGCACCGCCACCGCCACCGCCCCGGCCGCCACCAGCGCCCACCCGCCACCCGACCCTGGCGCCCCGTCCCGCAGCACCGCCACCCCGTACCCGAGCGCGACGGCGCCTGCCT
>DATENJ010000346.1:0-3164 GCA_035275125.1 Actinomycetes bacterium
GGTCCATGATGCGCCAGCCGGCGCGTTCGTACGGGCGGATCCGGGGTAGATCAAGACTGGTTCGCGCGGGCGGTAGATGGAACGATCTAGAACCTAAGATCGGCCCGCAGGGTGCGAAGGGCGCTGGTGCTCCAGCCTGAGTGGATGGACTGATGGCCATGCGAAACGATGTCGACCCGATCGAGACCAGGGAGTGGCTGGACGCGCTGGACTCGGTGCTGGCCTTCGAGGGGACCGACCGGGCCCGGTTCCTGCTCGGGGAACTGGCCACCGAGGGACGCCGCCGGGGAGCTCCGGCGCCCTACTCGGCGACCACGCCGTACGTCAACACCATCCCGGTCGACCAGCAGCCCGCCTACCCGGGCGACCTGGCCGTCGAGCACACCATCCGCTCCCTCAACCGCTGGAACGCGCTGGCCATGGTGCTGCGGGCCAACAAGGAGTCCTCGGAGCTGGGCGGCCACATCGCCAGCTTCCAGTCCTCGGCGACGCTGTACGACACCGGCTTCAACCACTTCTGGCACGCGCCCTCCGAGCACCACGGCGGCGACCTCGTCTACTTCCAGGGCCACATCTCGCCCGGCATCTACGCCCGTTCCTACATGGAGGGCCGGCTGACCGAGGAGCGGCTGGACCGCTTCCGCCAGGAGGTCGACGGCGGCGGGCTGTCGTCCTACCCCCACCCCTGGCTCATGCCCGACTTCTGGCAGTTCCCAACCGTGTCGATGGGCCTTGGGCCGCTGATGGCGATCTACCAGGCCCGGTTCCTCAAGTACCTGGGGGCCCGGGGGCTGGCCGACACGGCCAACCGGAAGGTCTGGGCGTTCCTCGGCGACGGCGAGACCGACGAGCCGGAGTCGCTCGGGGCGATCTCCCTCGGCGGCCGGGAGCGGCTGGACAACCTGATCTTCGTCGTCAACTGCAACCTCCAGCGCCTCGACGGCCCGGTCCGGGGCAACGGCAAGATCATCCAGGAGCTGGAGGGCGTCTTCCGCGGGGCCGGCTGGAACGTCATCAAGGTCATCTGGGGCAGCCGCTGGGACGAGCTGCTGGCCAGGGACACCACCGGCCTGCTGATCCAGCGCATGGAGGAGTGCGTCGACGGCCAGTACCAGGACTTCAAGTCCAAGAACGGCGCCTATGTCCGCGAGCACTTCTTCGGCGCCTACCCCGAGCTGCTCGAGCTGGTCGCCGACATGACCGACGACGAGATCTGGAACCTCAACCGGGGCGGCCACGACCCGGTCAAGGTCTACGCGGCGTACACGGCCGCGGTCGCCCACACCGGCCAGCCGACCGTGATCCTGGCCAAGACGGTCAAGGGCTACGGCATGGGCGAGGCCGGCGAGGGCCAGAACATCACCCACCAGCAGAAGAAGATGGCCGAGGCCGCCCTGAAGGTGTTCCGGGACCGCTTCGGCCTCTCCATCCCCGACGACCAGCTGCTCGACTACCCCTACCAGCGGCCCGCCGACGACAGCCCCGAGGCCCGCTACCTCACCGAGCGCCGCACGGCCCTCGGCGGCGCCCTGCCGGCCCGCCGTCAGCGGTCGGAGTCGCTGGCCGTGCCCGAGCTGTCGGCGTTCGGCTCCCAGCTGGCCGGCACCGGCGAGCGCGAGATCTCCACCACCATGGCGTTCGTGCGGATCCTCAACTCGCTGCTCCGCGACAAGCAGATCGGCAAGCGGGTCGTCCCGATCGTGCCCGACGAGTCGCGCACCTTCGGCATGGAGGGGATGTTCCGCCAGTTCGGCATCTGGTCCCAGGTGGGCCAGCTCTACCAGCCTGAGGACGCCAACCAGCTGATGTTCTACAAGGAGCACAGGACCGGCCAGCTCCTCCAGGAGGGCATCAACGAGCCTGGGGCGATGTCGTCGTGGCTGGCCGCCGCCACCTCCTACAGCAACAGCGACGCCCCGATGATCCCCTTCTACATCTACTACTCGATGTTCGGCTTCCAGCGGGTCGGCGACCTCGCCTGGGCGGCCGGGGACAGCCGGGCCCGGGGGTTCCTGGTCGGCGGCACCGCCGGCCGCACCACCCTCAACGGGGAGGGCCTCCAGCACGAGGACGGCCACAGCCACGTCCAGTCGTCGCTGATCCCGAACTGCGTCTCCTACGACCCGACCTTCGCCTACGAGCTGGCGGTCATCATCCAGGACGGCCTGCGGCGCATGTACGGCAACCAGGAGGACGTCTTCTACTACCTGACCGTGATGAACGAGAACTACCAGCACCCGGCCATGCCCGAGGGCGACGGCGTGGCCGAGGGGATCATCAAGGGGATGTACCTGCTCCGCGAGGGCGGCCCGGCCCGCAAGGGCCGCGGCAAGGCCAGGCCGAGGGTGCAGCTGCTGGGCAGCGGGACCATCCTGCGCGAGGTCATCGCCGGGGCCGACCTGCTGGCCGAGGACTTCGGGGTCGACGCCGACATCTGGAGCGCGCCCAGCTTCAACGAGCTGCGGCGCGAGGCCGTGGAGGCCGAGCGCTGGAACCTGCTCCACCCGACCGAGCCGCCGCGGACCAGCTACGTCACCAGCTGCCTGGCCGACCGCCAGGGGCCGGTGGTCGCCTCCACCGACTACGTCAAGGCCTTCGCCGACCAGATCCGCCCGTTCGTGCCCCGCACCTACAAGGTCCTTGGGACCGACGGCTACGGCCGCTCCGACTACCGCCGCAAGCTGCGCCGGTTCTTCGAGGTCGACCGGTACTTTGTCGCCCTCGCCGCGCTGGCCGCCCTGGCCCAGGAGGGCACCGTGCCGGCGGAGACGGTGGCCAAGGCGATCGCCAAGTACGGCATCGACCCGGAGAAGCCCAACCCGGCCCGCAGCTGACCCGGACCTCCCCAGACCTGGGTTGATCGGAGGCAACAGTGGCAACCACAGAGATCGCCGTCCCTGACATCGGTGACTACGAGGACGTCCCGGTGATCGAGGTGCACGTTGCCCCGGGCGACGTGGTCGCCGAGGAGGACCCTCTCGTCACGCTGGAGTCCGACAAGGCGACCATGGACGTCCCCGCCACCGCCGCCGGCAAGGTGCAGGACGTCAAGGTCAAGGTCGGCGACACGGTCAGCGAGGGCACCGTGGTCGTGGTCGTCGGCGGCGACGGCGCCGGGCCGCTGACCACGCCGCCGAGCCTTGTCGGCCAGCAGGAGCCCCCAC
>DATENJ010000347.1:0-14752 GCA_035275125.1 Actinomycetes bacterium
CGATCGCGGTCGCCACCACACCCACCGGCAGCACCTTCAACGAGGCCATGTACGTCCCAACTGGTGGGCTGGCGATCAGCGGAGGCACCCGCCGGGCATCCAGTCGCGGCGTCGTCGTCGCCGGACCGACCGCGGCCGCCAGGCGAGCACCGGCCGTCATCCGCCAATAGCGTGATCATGGCTGGCCCCGGGGGTGCAGGCCCCCGGGGCAATAACCCGAACCGGGCTGGAGAGGGCCAACCCAGTCCACGGGGCCGATGGTAAACCCGGGATACCGGATAAGGGCACCCGACCATCGAGCCGAGATGAGGCTGAAGTCCCACAGCCGGCTGGCAAGCCATGCCAGTCCTATCGCACCGACGTCGTTGGCGCGGACGACGTGCCGGGAGGTGTGGGATGGCGGCTACCTCGTTATCGTGGCTCCGTTCTTGAGAGGTTGCTATTGGGGCGTGCCTCCGTGGCACTTGCCGCGGAGTGAAACTCGTTGCGGGCTACCTGGGGTGTCGCTGGTGACGGTGAGGACGCCCTGATGAGTGCCGGTGTGCAGCGGAGAGAAATCGATCTGGACGTCCAGGGCCTGGCCGATGCCCAGCGAGACCGGCCCGACAGCGTTCCACGAGAAGGCGCTGCTCGAAGGTGCGTCGGAAAGGATGGTCACCTGGACGGCCTGAGTTCCTGTGTTTCTGACCACCAGGGTCCGGATGCTGACCTCGCCGACACCGACCGTCCCGAAGTCTAGCTCGAGGGTACTGAGCGCGAGCTGCCGACCTGCCGACCAGTAGGTGACGACCTCGCCGATGACGAAGCCAGGCCCGTCGTAGTTCTTGCCCAGGCAGGTGACCGCGAGGGTGGCAACACCGCCGCCCGAGGGGTCCACCTTGGTCGACACCTCGGCCGTGGCGTGCAGCGCGAATCCGATCTGCAGCTCGGCGGCAGCAAAGAACCCTGCGTCCGCCGGTCGGGGTGGCAACGCAAGGGTCACCGAGGTGGGCCGGGTCCACTGCGCCAGCGGCGTCCCGAGAAACACACTGCTTTTTCGATTGTCGGCGGCGGCGCCGAAGCGGTAGGCGAAGAGGCCAGAGCCGACCGCCAACCCATGCTGCTGGGCGACCTTTGTGATCCAGTCGCCAGGAAGGATCGACCCGTCGACCCGCGCCACGATGATGTCGAGCGGGTGCAGCTCGGTCTTATCGTCGTGGCCCTCGTCCTCGACGAAAACTCCCTTCGCCGTGACCTCAAGGCCGATCATGGAGCGCACCCAGTTCTCGAACGTGTCAGGTCCATTGATTTGATCGTTCCTGATGAGGTTAACCTCGCATTCGATTACGCCGCCGTCGTTGGCTCGGCCCCTGCGGTTCTTGAGCAAGGCCTGGTTGGACTCATCGGCGTTCGGGAGGATTATGAGGTTGCTGTCGTGGTCCTGCCCGGGCGGGAAATCACCGGCGTTGTGGACGTCGGTCAGCATGCCCACCAGTGTTCTCTCCGGCGACTTCCAGTCGATCAGGAACCAACCGCTCATCGCGCCCACCCACTTTCTGGCCAGCGGTACTCCCGCCGCGCCATCACAACTGGTATTGCCGCTGCCCCGACGAGATCGCCGCCAGCCGTCCGGCCCAGAGATCAGGCCCCCGCCGCGGCAGCCCGACGCCACTCCCGCCGAGCAAGCATCGACAGCACCACGGTAACGGCAAGCGATGCCACCACGATCAGCCACTCCGCTGAGCCGTTGCCATGATCAGGATTGACGCCGAACAGAATCTCGATCCAGTCCCTCCAGAGCATGGTCAGCACCGTCGAAATGCCGCTCACGACCGCCAAGAGGGTCTCGATCCAGAAGATAGGACGTAGCGTTCGCATGACGCCGCTCCCTTCCTAGGGTCCAGCGGCGTTGGTCGCCGCCTGTGCGCTGGACGCTAGGGGTAAGGAGGCCGGGTGATCTTGAGGTGAAGACCTTAGGTTCCGGGCCCCGCAGGCCTTACCTTTCGAGCTCGGGCTGCTCCAGCCCGAGGCGTCTCCAGGCGGCTGTGGACCCCAGCTTGGCGAGCAGGTTGGTCGCGTACACGCTGGCCGTCTTGGTGCTGATGAACAGCTGCTCGGCGATCTGGCGGGCCGCAAGCCGCTCGATGACCCCAAGGTCTTGCATGACCACCCGTGAGAGGCACGCAGCTGCACTCGCCGGACAGAGCTGACTTCGTTCAGGCAACCGCCCGGACATGCCGACTGCTCCAGAGTCAGCTGCGGTCATTCGCCGCCATGTACCGGATGGCCGCCGCCCTCGCGCCCTACCCTCGACCCAACCTGCGCCACCCAGTGACCGAGGAAAGTTAAGCGCTCTTCGGCCCGCTATCCGCCGCGTGCGCTCCTCAGGGGAGTGCAGCCAACCCAAGAAGGTGCTGGCCCGAGAGCCGACCACCGTCCCAGCGATCCCGACTCCGCAGACCTCTTCCCGAACGGTTAAGTGCTCTCGTGGCCTCTGCAGCCGTGCGGAGGGAGCGGCCGACAGCGTTTCCGCTGGTCAGAGCCGTATTGGTGGGCGCGACAGGGATTGAACCTGTGACCTCTTCCGTGTCAGCAAAACACCGGGAAGCGCTGTGCCAGGAGCCGTCCTCCCAGGTTGCCGCGGACCGTCGATGCGGAAGGGAACGCTCAGGGGCCGTTAAGGGAAACGCTCTCTTTCGACATTCGCCGCCGCCGCTACTGCACGTGTTGCCCACCTCCGGCGCTCACGAGTCATTGTATGAGGCCATCCACCGCCTCGACGTTCCTTACCCCAGGTCCGGCCATAGAAAGGATGCCGCCTTGATCAACGGTGCCCACGCCATCCCCTACAGCGACGACGCCGACGCCACCCGCGCCACCCTGGCCAAGATCCTCGGGACCCGGTCGGTGGATGCCGGTGGCGGCTGGCTGATCTTCGCCCTGCCACCGGCCGAGATCGCCGTCCACCCGGCCACCGAGGGCGGCGGGGCCGAGCTGTACCTCATGACCGACGACGTCGCCGCCTCCGTGGCCGCCCTCCAGGCTGAGGGGCTGGTGCGGAAACAAACGGCACGCGGTCCCAGTGCGTCCGGTCTCTTGTACTCGAGGCGGTGGCCACCTCGCGCCTACGTCATGCCGACGCACGCAAGAGCTCGCTGTAGAGCTCGCGAGCCTCATCGACCGCGACTTGGAAGCTCGCGGCTCCGACCGTCAGCTCTGTCGTCTGCACGCCGGGAATTTCGGTCGATGCGAAGTGGCCGATGAACGTGCTCGTACGTTCGGCAATGTCGAGTGCGGCCTCGTTCAAACGTTCGAGCTCGCGGTGCACGAGGAGGTGGAACATCGCAGTCTGGGGCGGGTCGGGGACGATCTCGACCCCGTCGAGGGCGCCGATCGCCGCCGCGAGCACGTTCGCGCGTGCGACGAACTCGGGCATCCGCGGCAGGACCTCGTCGAGGCCCCGCTCTGCCGCGATCAGGAACGGGTATGCCGTGAAGAGCCGGCCGCCGTGGCGGATCTGCCAAACCCGCGCCTCGTCGATCACGACCTTCGTCCCCGTCAGCGCGGCGCCAGCCGGCGCGCCGAGATCCTTGTAGAAGGAGACGTAGACCGTGTCGAACAGATCGGCGATCTCGGCGAGGGTGCGCTGGTAGAACGGGGCGCACTGCCAGAGACGGGCGCCGTCCATGTGGAGTGCGATCCCTTTGTCGCGCGCCTTGGTGCAGAACGCCGTCAGCTCTTCCCACGCCGGCAGTTGCCCGCCGATTTCCCGAGCCGGCAGCTCGAGCACCACCGCCCCGAGCGGCTCGCGGACGGCCTCGAGGTCCTCGGGCGTCGGCAGCCGCTCGCGCGATCCGAGCAGGTCCGCGTGCAGCCCGTGCAGGTGCGCGTAACCCCGCTCCTCGTGCACATCGAGGTGACATTGTGGGTGGAACGCGATTCGCCGGTTCCCGCGCCGCTCACAGTGGATCCGGAGCGCGATCTGCTGAGCCATCGTCCCCGACGGCATCCACACTGCCGTCTCTTTGCCGAGCAGCTCGGCGACGCGAGCCTCGAGCCGTTCCGCGAGCGCACGCTCACCATAGAGGTCGACCTCGTCGTTCGACGGGGCCCGCTCGGCGAGAGCACGCAACGTCGCCTGAGGGTCACGTTCCGTAGGCGAAAATGTGCCGACAACCCGCTCGCATCGAGCCCAGACTGTCCGTCGATCCCGCTGTTGTGGCACGAGTCCAGCCTACGGCGCGCACGCGTCAGAGCGCGAGCGATGACGCCATAACTTCCGCTCGGCGCGGTTCACGTATGCACAGGGTGATGTGCGTGGGGGTCGAGCAGGGCGTTCCAGGCGCGCTCGACCGTCCCTCAATCGGTGCCGGCATACCAGCAAACGGCGATGGAGCGGTCGGAGGAGACGGACAGTTCAAGACCGGTAAGCCATTCGGGCTCGCCGGGGTCGTGGCCGAGGTGCGCCAGTGCACAAGCCCGCAGCAGGGGCGAATGCGTGACCCCGACGGTGAGACCGGCCGGCTGGGTAGTCCGGTCGGGGAGGCTGGCGGCGAAGTGGTCGATCCGGCGGGCCAAGGCTTCGGCGTCGTCGCCTGGGACGTCGCCGAGCCGCAGCCACCAGCCGATACGGTCCGGGTGACTGAAGAACTTCGCGAAGAACGGCACGACAGCTGCTTCGTCCTCGGTCATGCCAGGCACCTGCTCGGCGAGGGCGGCCGCGCTGCTGACCATGTCGACTCGCTCGCCGGCGACGTAGAGGTCTGGGTTGCGCAGCGCGAACGCGACCCGGGGCTCGTCGGCGGTGGCGCCGGCCGCTCTGGCCCCGGTGGCGATGGCGGCGCCGGTCTGGCGGGTCCGGAGTGTCTCGCCGGTGAGCACGCGGATGCGGCCGGTGGTGGTGGCCAGGCGCCGACCGACTTGCTCGGCGCTGTCCAGCCCACGGTCGGTGACGGCCACATCACCGCGGTGGGAGGGGACCTCGCCGTGGCGCAACAACAGCAGCCGATGAGTCATGGCGCCATCGGGGGACGGTCAGACATCGATCGTCTGGTAGGTGTTGACGCTGCGCTCGGCGAGGTAGTCGACCGCGTACCCGAACACGTGCTTCTGGAAGTGCTCACTGTTCTTGTGGTCCTCGTAGGCTTGGGCGTCGGTGTACTGCTCGTAGAGGAAGAACGTCTCCGGTTCGTCGGGCGAGACCTGCGCCTGGTAGAAAAGGTTGCCTGGCTCTTGGCGGGAGAGCGGGCTCATGGTCTTGACGACCTCGGTGATGCGGTCGGCCTCTCCGGGCTTGGCCTTCCAGGTTGCCGCGACGACGAATGCCATCTCAGGTGTCCTTCCGGGTGGTAGGAGTGCCGACGGTGTTGCGCAGGATGCCGATCGGGCCGGCCTCCATCTCGATGACGTCGCCGGGTCGTAGCCAACGGTCCAGCTCCAACCCGGAGCCGCCGGTGGCGGTGCCGGAGCCCAGCACGTCGCCGGGACGCAGGGTCTGGTCCTGGGAGGCGTAGGCGATCAGGTCACCGAAGCTGTGGTGCATGTTGGCGGTGGTGTCGCCGCCCCAGCGTTCGCCGTTGATGCGCACCTCCAGCCGGAGGGTGGCCAGGTCGATCTCGTCGGTGGTGACGATGCAGGGGCCCAGGACGTTGGACCCGTCCCACTCCTTGGCCTTGGCCGGGCCCATGCCGACCGGCAGCTCGCGGCGCTGGACGTCGCGGGCGGACATGTCGTTCCAGATGGTGAAGCCGAAGACGTAGTCGAGGGCCTCGGTCGCGCTGACGTCGCGGCAGGGCCGGCCGATGACGGCGGCCAGCTCGAGCTCGTGGTCGAGTTGGCGGGTGTAGGACGGCCAGGGCAGCTCGACGTCCGGGCCGATGACGGTGTCGCCTACGCTGCGATAGAAGGCGGGCACCTCGTACCACTCGGCTGGTATCTCGCGGCCGAGGTTCTTGAAGGCGTTCTTGAGGTGCCCCTCGAAGGCCAGGAAGTCCCGCAGCGAGCGAGGCCTGATGGGGGCGAGCAGCCGGGCGTCGGGGACGGGCCGCTCCGGGCCGGCGGGCGCGCCGGCCTCGATGAACGCGGTCATGTCGCCGGTGAAGCCGACGTCGACCACGCTGGCGCCCTCGAGCCGCCCGACCCGCGCCCCGCCGCCGGCCTGGTAGGTCACATACTTCACGAGCCGACCTCCTGTACCGCGTCGATGATCTTCACGTAGCAGCCGCAGCGGCACAGGTTGCCGCCGAGGGAATCGGCGATCTGCTCCCGGGACGGGGACCGCCTGACCCGCGCGCACTCGGCCAGGAAGGACTTGGCCGTGAGGACCATGCCGGGGATGCAGTAGCCGCACTGGAAGGCGTGGTGGCGATCGAAGGCCTGCACGACGGGGTCGTCGTCGGGCACTCCCTCGATGGTGGTGATCGCGTGGCCCTGGGCGAGGGGGGCGAGCAGGATGCACGACGAGATCGGCTCGCCGTCGAGCAGCACGGTGCAGGTCCCGCACAGCCCGACCCCGCAGGTGCCTCGCGCCCCGAGTAGGCCGAGCCGGTCGCGCAGCACCTCGAGCAGCATAACGCCCGGCTCGACGTCAACCTGGACGGGGGCGCCGTTGACCTGCAGGAGCAGGTTCACGAGCCATCCTCCGCACAGTCCAGGACCCGTTCGGGGGTAAGTGGCAGCTCGGTGGGTCGGTAGCCGAGCGTGGCCAGCGCGTTCCCGATCGCCGGCGGGACCGGTGGCAGCGCCGTCTCGCCCAGCCCGTGGATCTCGGCGCCCTCGACCTCCAGGAGCGTCTGGCTGACGGCGGCGCAGTCCAGGGCGGACGGGATGTTGTAGTCGGAGAGGTTCGACCCGGCGAGGTGTCCCTGGTCGAAGGTGAGCTCCTCGAACAGGGTGGTCCCGATGGCCATGGTCATCGCGCCCTCCTGCTGGAGCTCGGCCGCGGCCCGGTTGACGACCCGGCCGGCGTAGGAGGCGGCATGCACCGAGCGCAGGGTCAGGAGTCCGGTCTCGTCATCGACCTCGACGGCGGCCGCCGCGGCGCCCTGGTGCCAGTGGGACGAGGCGGTCCCCTGGCCGGTGTCCACGTCCAGGCCGCCTTCGTTGGCGATACGGCCGTGCCCGTAGTCGCTGCCGCTGTTCTTGAGGTCCTCGACCGCCGCCTCGAGGGCGCGGCCCATCATGTGGGTCGACCGGCTGGAGGTGGTGCGCGTGTCGTACGGCACCCGGTCGGTGTCGGGCGGCGGGACCTCGACCTGGTCGGCGTCGACACCGAGCAGGTCCGCGGCCAGCTGGGCGATTGCCTTGGCCGAGCCCTGTCCCATCTCGGTGGTGCCGCTGAGTACCTCGAAGCGGCCGTCGTCGACACGGCGGAGGCCGACCTCGGCCCGGCTGGGCGTCTGCATGCCCTTGAGCATCACCGCGACCCCCTTGCCGCGGTTGTCGCCGCCTGGCTGCCAGTCGACGCCTCGGGCGGCGTCCTCGAGGAGCTCCTCGAAATGGACATCCTGCATGGTCTCGCCCGTGCAGAAGAGGTCGCCGTCGACGAGCAGGTTCCGGCGGCGCAGCTCGACCGGGTCGACGCCGAGCTCGGCGGCCATCAGGTCGGTGACGCGTTCGGATGCCCACACCGACTGGGTGGCGCCGTAGCCGCGGAACGCGCCGGCCGGGGGAAGGTTGGTGTAGACACAGAAGGAGTCGACGGCGACGTGGTCGAACCGGTAGGGGCCGACGCCGGCATAGCCCATCTTCATCGCCACCCCGGGGCCGCAGTCGGCGTAGGCGCCGGTGTTGACCCAGCACCAGACGCGCTTGGCCACGAACCGACCGTCGCGTGTGGCCCCCAGCCGGACCCGGACGGTGGCGGCGTGGCGGGTGAGGGTGGCGAACTCCTCCTCACGATCGAGGGCCAGCCGCACCGGCCGGTCGAGCCGCCGCGCGATCGCAGCGGCGATGGCCTCGGTGCGCACGAAGGTCTTGGCGCCGAACGACCCGCCCATGGGCGGGCAGACGACGCGCACGTCAGTGTGGGGCAGGCCGAACAGCCGCGCCAGGTCCTGGCGCAGGTTGAACGGCGTCTGGGTCCCGGTCGTGACCTCGAGCCGGCCGTCGCGCCAGCCGGCGATGCAGGCGTGGGGTTCCATGGCGACGTGCTGGACGGCCGGCATGCGGAACGTCTCATCCACGATCACCTGGGCGGCGTCGAAGCCCTCGGCGTGGTCGTCGGGCTCCGGGTCGGCGGTGTACGGCTCCCCCTGCGCCAGGCCCGCCGTGCGGATCCGGAAGCGGTGGCACACGTTGGTCCCCTCAAGGGGCCGCAGGCCGAAGTAGGCGGCGTCGCTGTCGGAGGTTGCGTGAGTGTCGTGCACCCGCGGGGCGCCGGCCCGGAGGGCGTCGCGCTCGTCGAAGACCGCGGGCAGCTCCTCGTAGCCGACCTCGACCAGGCTGGCAGCCTCGCGGGCGCTGGCCTCGTCGGCGGCGGCCACGGCGACGACCGGGTCGCCGACGTGCCGGGCGACCCCGGCCAGCACGTGCTGGTCAGAGATCTGGCAGCCGTAGCGGCCCAGCGGCTCCACCTCCGAGGGCGTGAGGACGACCACATCCTGGGCGACGAGGGAGGTGTCGATGCCGGTCACGCGGGCGGCGGCGTATGGCGATCGCACCAGCCGGGCATGCCACATCCCAGGGACGGTCAGGTCGTTCGGGTAGCGGATGGACGCGCGGATGCGGGGATCGGTCATGTGCCGGCCGCCTGAGGGGTGAGCGCGGCGGGGGTGAGCGTGTCGAGGGCGCGGCGGACCTCGACGGCGATCATCCTGGTCCGGTAGGCCGCCGAGCCGCGGTTGTCGCTGATGGGGTCGATGCGGTCGGCGAAGCCGGCCGCGATCTCGCGTGCGCTGGCGCCGTCTGCGGGGTCCCACGTTGCGCAGAGGTCGGGGAAGAACTGGGGGCGCTCGGCGACCGCGCCCACGACCACCGAGACCCGGCCCTCGTGAAGAGAGGCGGCGACCGCGACGCAGGGCCGGTCTTCCCGGCTGCGGGTGCGCAGCTTGCGAAAGGTGACGTGGTGGCGACCCCGCGGCACCAGGACCCGCGTGATGAGCTCGTCCTCCTCCAGGCTGGTCTGGTAGTGGCCCACGATGAGGTCGGCGACGGGAACGCGGCGCAGGCCGCGCACACTCAACACCTCGACCCAGGCGGCGAGCGCGATGAGCATGGCCGGCGGGTCCGAGGCGTAGTCGGCGTCGCCCAGCACGCCCCCGATGGTGGCGGCGTTGCGGACCCGAGGGCTGGCCACGGCCGTGAACACCTGCCGCACGCCGGGCCAGCCGGCGGCGACGCCCGGGTCCAGCTCGATCCGCCGGTGGGTCACCATCGCCCCCAGGGCCAGCTCGGAGCCGGTGGACAGCTCCCGTAGCTCGCGCACGTCCTGCAACGAGATCCAGTCGTCGCTGGCCAGCAGCCCCTGCCGGCTCAGGATGCCGACAAAGGTGCCGCCGGCCACCAGGGTCGCGTCGGGCCACTCGGCCTTGAGCCGCACCGCCTCCGCCACCGTGCGGGGAGCCATCCAGGTCACAGCCGCTCCTCAGATCGTGGTGATGGGACGCGACTGCAGCAGGAACAGCCGGCCGTCGGCGTCGAACGCCCACTCGATGTCTTGGGGGCCTCCGTGCAGGTCGGCCACCTGCCGTCCCAGCGCGGCCAGGGCGGCGCAGTCGGCGTCGGACAGAACCCGCTCGGCCCCGACGACCCTGCTCTTCTTCACTGCACCGTCGCGGCTGAGCGTGTAGTTGTCCGGCGTGACCTCGCCGGACACGACCGCCTCGCCCAGGCCGCGGGCGGCCTCGACGACCATGCGGTCCCTGCGGCCGTGGACCGGGTCGACGGTGAACAGCACCCCGGACTTCTGGCTGTCCACCATCTGCTGGACGACCACCGCCATGGCCACGTCGTCCATCGAGCCCTTCTCCCGCCGGTAGAACACCGCCCGCTCGGTGAAGAACGACAGCCAGCAGCGGACGACGTTGGCCAGGACCTTGGCCAGGCCGTCGGTGTTCAGGTAGGTCTCCTGCTGGCCGGCGTAGCTCGCCCCTTCCGAGTCCTCCGCACAGGCTGAGGAGCGCACCGCGACCAGTCCGGTGAGCTCGCCGTAGTGCCGCTCGATCGGCTCCTTGGGCGGTTCCGCGGTCGCGACCATTGCTCGGGCGGCTTCCACGTCCCTGCCGCGCATCAGCTCGCGCAGGGCGTCGGTGTCGACCGCGGCCTCGAACGCCGTGGAGGCGATGACGAATCCGGGCGGGACCGGCAGGTCCTCGGCCGTCATGGTGGCCAGGCCGGCGCCCTTGCCACCGGCCAGGGCGACCTGCCGGCAGCGGGGGTCGCGGAACGGGAGGACCAGCGGTGCGTCGGGCATGCCGCCTCCTCAGGCCAGGATCTCAACCCGGCCGAGGGAGCCGTTGACCCGGACCCGGTCGCCCGTCCTGATGCGGCGGGTGGCGTCAGAGGTGCCGACCACCGCCGGGATGCCGAACTCACGCGAGACCACGGCGGGGTGGGAGGCCATGCCGCCAGCGTCGGTCACCAGGCCGGAGATCCTGGTGAACAGCACCACCCAGGCTGGGCTCGTCATGCGGCAGACCACGATCTCGTCGCGCTGGACCGCATCGAACTCCTCCGGCGACAGCACGACGCGGGCGGTGCCTTCCACCACGCCCGACGACGCCGCCAGGCCGGGGACCTGCTCGGCGGTCTCGGGGGGCTTGCGCTCCAGCTTCTCCGGGAACGCCCACAGCGACAGGTAGGGGAAGGCGACCGCGTCCCTGGTCGCGGTGCCGACCCAGTCCCGGGGCCGCAGCTCGAAGGCTTCCTCGCGGGCGTCGCGCCGGTCGGACACCAGCTCCCTGGCGTCGAAGGAGTTACTGCCGGCCATGAGGCGGCGTAGCTCGTTGTAGCGGAGGTACATAACGTCCTCGGGGTCGTCGAGCTTGCCCTCGTTGACCAGCGCCCGGCCGATCGCGACCAGCACCAGGCGCACGCGGGCGTTGGTCCCCTGGTCGATGTAGAAGTGATGGTCAGGGGTCAGGGGATTCATCCGGAGGCTCAGGTCGAGGGCGCGTTGCAGCTCGTCGCGGGCCGGGCCGGGCTCCACGCCCTGGAGGGCCTCCGCCTTGGCCGCCTCCAGGTCGTCGGCGACGGCCTTGAGCTCGGCCGGGTAGTCGTAGTCGGTTTCCAGGTACCCGCGGACCGCCTCGACGATCGGGGCCGGGTTCTCGCGCCAGGTCCGGAACGAGAACTCATGGGCCCACATCGACTTGAAGCCGAACACCTTCTGGTAGGGCACGATCTTGTCGGCCATGAACGCCCGGCCGGCGTCGGTCGCCTCAAGCGCGCGGAGGATGTCGCCAGCGGTCGGGCGCTGGAAGGCCGTGGCGACCTCGCCGTGCTCGGCCTTGACCCACTCCTTGATCTTCCACAGCTCCTCGATCGAGTCCCAGTTGCGGTTCTCGGTCGAGCTCTGGAGCCGCCCCATCAGCGCGCCGTGGTCGCCCTCACCCTTGGCGGCAGTAATGGCCGCGTTGAGCGCCAGGGTGGAGGAGAACTGGGCGAAGTTCAGCACCCAGTGGATCTGCCAGTGCCGGTCGTGCATGTCGATCGCGTCCTCGAGCAGGATCGCGAGCTCGACCAGGCTGGCCTGGTCGTAGTCGTACTCGTCGAAGCGGACGAAGTTGCGCTCCATCTCCGGCCGGAGCCGGCCGCGCCACCAGTCCAGGAAGTGCTCGGCGTAGTAGGGGAGCGTCCAGCCCATGTAGTGGCCCAGCTCGTCCGGGTCCTTCGGGTCGAGCGGGACCCGAGGGGTGTAGCGGCTGCCGTACTCGCCGGCCTCGGCGGACAGCCCGGGCCGGGCCGGGATGGCGGCGGTGTAGACGTAGCCGTTGATGACCTTGACGATCCAGTCCGACGCGAAGGGCGTGCCGAAGCGGCGGAACATGTAGTCGCACTTGAGCCACCAGCCGCCGATGTCGGCGTACATCGGCGACACCGGGTTCGGGATGTGCAGGTCGTCGTGGACCCAGAACAGCTCGCGCTGGCCGTCCTCCCACGCGATGGGGAACTCGTCGTCGCCGAAGAAGGTCGCCAGTACCTGGTCGTCGCCCATGCCTCGCCCCTCGCTCCCTTGTAGGCGGCCAGCATTTCGGGGATCATCGATAACCGATTATCTGACAAATGGGTAGGGATAGGAACCGAGGACCAGGGAGAGCAGGTGGATCGGCCCCTCCGCCGGACGACGCTGCGCGACCAGATCAAAGATCGCCTCGTGCAGCGCATCCTCGACGGCACCTACGGTCCCGGCGAGCGCATCGTCGAGAGCCAGGTCGCCGTCGAGTTCGGGACCAGCCAGGCTCCCGTCCGTGAGGCGCTGCGCGAGCTGGAGGCGCTGCGCTTCGTGGAGACCAGGCCCCACCGCGGCGCCCGGGTCCGTGAGGTCACCACCCAGGAGCTCGGCCAGATCTACCCGGTCCGCGCGGCCCTTGAGGAGGTCGCGGGGCGAGAGGCCGCGGCCCGGATATCGGGGGAGCAGCTGTCCGCGCTCGCCGACGAGCTCGCCGGCATGCGGCAGGCCGCCGAGGCCCAGGACCTCCACGCCCAACTGCTCCACGACGTCCGCTTCCACGAGATCATCGTCGAGGCCTCCGGCAACCAGGTCCTGGCCGAGGTGTGGCGGTCGCTCCGGGTCGAGGCCCGCACCCTGATCAGCGTCATCCGCGCCGACTCCGATCTCCGCATGATCGCGGAGCTGCACCGGCCCGTCCTCCAGGCCCTCCAGTCCCGCGACCCGGAACTCGCCGGCAAACAGATGCGCGCCCACATCGAGTTCTTCGGGTCCTTGGTGACCCGCCGGCCGGACGACCACGACTGACGCACCCGAGCAACGGAGGCCGCACCCATGCAGCAGCTGAACGACCGCGTCTACACCGAGACGACCGTCCGAGGCTGCAACCCCAGCTTCGTCATCACCTCGGCCGGGACGGTCGTGATCGACACCCCCCAGCTGCCCACGCGTGCGGTCGCCATGCGCAAGGAGGTCGAGTCGCACGGCCCGATCCGGTACCTGATCAACACCGAGCACCATGTCGACCACATCTTCGGCAATCACTGGTTCCGCGGCGCCGGCACCGTCGTGAACCACAAGGGCCTGTACGACAACTTCATGGTCGTCTACCCCGAACTCGATCCCTTCGAATACGCCCGCGAGGCGATCCCCACCGACGACCCGGACGGTGCCGCCCTCTTCCCCGACCGCGACGAGTACTACGCCGACCTCAACAGAGGAACCATCGTGTTCACCGGTGACCTGTCGCTCCGCGTCGGCGACCACGACTTCCACCTGCTGCACACCCCGGGCCACACCCCTGGCCAGCTCGCCGTCTTCGTACCCCAGGAACGCATGGTCTTCACCGGCGACAGCATCTTCTCCGGCTGCCAGACCTGGCTCATGACCTCCGACGTCGACCAGTGGCTCGACTCGCTGGAGATCATCCGCGCGCTCGACGCCGACACCCTTATCCCTGGCCACGGTCCGGTTACCGATCTGTCGTATGTGGACAAGCAGCGATCGGTCCTCCTTGGCTGGAAGGCCGCTGTCGCTGACGCCGTGGCGGCCGGCTGGACGAAGGAGGAAACCCAGGCCCGTGTCAAGTTCCCGGACCTGGGTCCGGTCGACGTCGGCCAGGAGTACATGCTCGAGTACGTCGAGACGCTGAACGCCGGCTCGCTGTTCGACAAGCTCACCAGCCGCCAGACGGCGCCTGTACCGCCGCGTCCATGAGGCTTCCCTGAGGTCAGTGAACCGCAGGCCGACCAGCCGACGCTCATGAACCATTACATCAGATCGTCCGGCTGCCTCAATGCGGCGATTGGTCGCCCTCCCGAGCTGTCACCCAGCTCGCCGGCTTCCCCCAAGTACCGCTCTCTCCGGGCGAGCAGGACCGGGTGACGTACCGCCTGCACGCCGTCCATTCTTGCCCCACGTGAACACGTCCTCGCGCACTGCTCTCAGCTGGAGCGGGGGACCAGGCGGATGATCGGCAGTTCGCGGTCGGTCGCCTGCTGGTAGTTCGCGAAGCGGGGCGCGGCGGTAGTGATCTGCTGCCAGGCCTCCTCGCGCTCGACCCCGTGCAGTTGCTCGGCGGTCACGGCGAGTTTGCCGGCGGGTGTCTCGATCCAGACCTGGTCGGGATGGGCCGCCAGGTTGTAGTACCAGGCCGGGTTCCGGGCCGCTCCGATGGCCGAGGCGACGATCAGCCTGCTGTCGTGGTGGCCGGGGAACCAGCCGACCGGAGTCTGGCGCTGGAGGCCGCTCTTGCGGCCGATGGTCGTCAGGACCAGGGCGTTGAACCCCAGGCCGGGCATCTTGCCCTTGCGGCGGATCCGGTTCATGACCCGCTTCTGCAGCCACCGGCCGATCGGGCCGCCGGTGCCGGGCTGACGGCGGCCGCGTGTTCCGTTCCGTGTAGGTGTCTCGAAGCTCATGCGACCTCCTCGGTCGGGGTCCGCCGCAGGCGCGTGACGCCCGCCGGGCTGCCCAGCAGTTGGCTCATTCCCCGGTCGCCCGGGGTGTAGATGGGCTTGGCGCCGGATCGGCGGAGTGGTGGACGGTGCGGCGGTGGGCGACCTCCCGGTCGTGGGTGAAGGAGCGCCCGTCGAGGTTGAAGCTCCAGGAGATGGTGGGCGTGATCTGCATGTAGAGCCCTGGCCCGAACCGGCCATGGCGCTC
>DATENJ010000348.1:0-14308 GCA_035275125.1 Actinomycetes bacterium
GGGGCGCCGTAGGGGGTGACGCCCAGTTCTTCTGGGCTGTCGCGGAGGCGGAGCTGGACCAGGGGGATCACGGCGAGGGCGGCGGCGGACACGACCAGCGAGGCCGCCCGCCAACCGGAGCGTACGGTCATCCAGGCCACCACCGGCAGGAACACCAGCTGGCCGGTGGCGCTGGCCGCGGTCAGGATCCCCATGACCAGGCCGCGGCGGCTGACGAACCAGCGGTTGGCAACGGTGGCCGCGAACACCAGCGCCATCGACCCCGTGCCGAGCCCGATCAGCACCCCCCACAGCAGGATCAGCTGCCAGCTGCTGGTGACGCCGACGCTCAGGCCGCTGCCGGCCGCGATCAGCAGCAGGGCCACGCTGACCACGGCCCGGACCCCGAACCGCTCCATCAGGGCGGCCGCGAACGGGGCGGTCAGCCCGAATAACACCAGGTTGACCCCGACGGCCAGCGATACCAGCCCGCGGGACCAGCCGAACTCCTCCTGGAGGGGCACCATCAGGACCCCGGGGGCGGCCCGGAACCCGGCCGCGCAGAGCAGCGCCACAAACGCCACCCCGGCGGCGACCCACGCCGGGTGGAGCCGGGCCGGGCGGGCGGTGACGACCATGGGCGGACACTCCGGGGTACTTGGCGGGACCTGCTCCGGCCAAGCCTAGCCGCTCGCCCCTCGGCAGCCGCCGGCGGTTCGTGCAACAGTGGACAGGCCGCCGGAACGATCCGGTCGTCCGGACGCTTCGCCGGCCGAGCGAGGTGGTTGGGGTGGAGTTGCGGCAGGCAGTGTCACCGCTGGTCGAGCAGATCCGGGCCTCGGTCATCGGTGACCGGGAGGTGATGGACGGGCCGTACGGCCCGCGGCGGATCATCTACGCCGACTACACCGCCTCGGGACGGGCGCTGGCCTTCATCGAGGACTTCCTCCGCCACGAGGTCCTGCCCCGCTACGCCAACACCCACACCGAGAGCTCGGGCACGGGCCTGCAGACGACCCGGCTCCGCGAGGACGCGCGCCGGATCATCCGCGACGCCGTCGGCGGCGGCGACGACACGGTGGTCCTGTTCTGCGGGTCGGGCAGCACCGCCGCCGTCGACAAGCTCATCGGCATCCTCAACCTGCGCATCCCGGCCGACCTGGACGAGCGCTACCGGCTGTCGGACCAGATCCCGGCGGGGGAGCGGCCGGTCGTGTTCACCGGGCCGTTCGAGCACCACTCCAACGAGCTGCCCTGGCGCGAGTCAATCGCCGACGTGGTGGTGATCCGCGAGGACGCCGACGGCCACATCGACCTCGGCCAGCTCGAGGAGGAGCTGGCCGGCCACGCCGGCCGCCGGCTGCGCATCGGGAGCTTCTCGGCCGCCTCCAACGTGACCGGGATCGTCTCCGACACCAGGGCGATCGCGACCCTGCTGCACCGCCACGGCGCCCTGTCGTTCTGGGACTTCGCCGCCGCCGGCCCCTATGTCCAGATCGACATGGGGACCGCCGACCGGGGCCAGCTGGCCTACAAGGACGCCATCTTCCTGTCGCCGCACAAGTTCATCGGCGGCCCCGGCACCCCCGGGGTGCTGGTGGTGCGGCGGGAGCTGCTGACCAACCGGGTCCCGACGGTCCCCGGCGGCGGCACCGTCGCCTACGTCAACCCGGCCGAGCATCGCTACCTCGACGACCCGGTGGAGCGCGAGGAGGGCGGCACCCCGGCGATCGTCGAGTCGATCCGGGCCGGGCTGGTCTTCCAGCTCAAGCAGGCCGTCGGGGCGGACACCATCCAGGCGCTGGAGCGGTCGTTCATCCGCCGGGCGGTGGAATCCTGGGGCGCCAACCCAAATATCGAGCTGCTCGGCAACCTCGAGGCCGAACGGCTGTCGATCGTGTCGTTCGTGGTCCGCCACGGCGGCCGCTACCTGCACCACAACTTCGTGGTGGCGCTGCTCAACGACCTGTTCGGGATCCAGTCGCGGGGCGGCTGCTCGTGCGCCGGCCCCTACGGCCACCGGCTGCTGGGCATCGACATCGAGCGGTCGCACGAGTTCGAGCGGGAGATCACCCGCGGCTGCGAGGGCATCAAGCCGGGCTGGGTCCGGGTGAACTTCAACTACTTCATCTCCGAGGTGGTGTTCGACTACCTCCTCGAGGCCGTCCACCTGGTCGCCGACCACGGCCGCAGGCTGCTGCCCGACTACCGCTTCGACCCGGCCCGGGGGTTGTGGCGGCACCGGCGGGGGCCGGTCGAGCCGCCGCTGCGCCTCCACGCCCTCCGCTACGACGAGCAGGGGCGGCTCCAGGCCGGCGTCCCCCACGCCACCGCGTCGGACGCCGCCCTGGCCGGCTACCTTGACCAGGCCCGCCGCCTGCTGGCCGCCGGGCCCACCGCCGACGGCGACAGCGACGGCCCCCTCCCCGGGCTGTCGGCCGACTTCGAGCACCTACGCTGGTTCGAGCTCCCCCGGACCTGCCTCTAGGGCTCCTCAGGGGTCGCCGTCACGACCCGGCCGGGGTGGGCCGGGCGGCGTGGTACAGGTCGAGGATCTCCTGCACGGTGGTGGCGTCCTCCGGCGACTTGTCGTCGCGCCAGCGGCCGGTGAAGCGGGGGAACCGCAGGGCCAGGCCGGCGTCCTCCTTGAGCACACCCCAGGCGGCGGTGTGGGTTGGCGACAGGGTCAGCTCGGCCCCGAGGACCTCGACGACCACGGCGGGCTCGAACCAGACGTCGGGCACCATGCGGGCGTCGACCCTGGCCGGATGGCCGTCCACCTCGGGGCGGAGCAGGGGGGCCAGCCGCTCGGGCAGGGTGGCCAGCTCGGCGTCGCTGAAGCCGGTGCCGCACTTGCAGACAGTGCGGAACAGGTCGGCCTCGGCGTCGTAGGCGGCCAGCAGCAGCGCCCCGTAGACGCCGCGGCGCCGGCCCCGGCCGGCCAGGGCGCCGACCACGACCAGGTCGAGGGTGTCGGACAGCTCGGTCCGGTAGTCGCGCTTGAGCTTGATCCACAGCCAGCCCCTGGCCCCCGCCTGGTAGCCGGCGTCCGGGCTGAGCGACTTGCACAGCAGCCCCTCGCAGCCGTCGGTGATGGCCTGCTCGAAGAACCGCTCGAGGGCGTCGGGGTCGTCGATCTCGGCGGCGGTGGTCAGGTGCAGGCGCCGAGCCGGGGTCACCGCCGCCTCCAGCCGGGCCCGGCGCTGCGGGTAGGGGAGCCGGGTCAGGTCCTCGCCGTCGGCGTACAGCAGGTCGAAGCAGTACAGGCTGACGGGCCACTCGTCGATCGCCTCGGTGATGCCGTGCTTGCGGCGGCGGTGCATGACCTCCTGGAACGGGCGCAGCTCGCCCGACACCGGGTCGGCCGCGACCACCTCGCCCTCCAGGATCACCTCCCGGGGCCCGACCCCTACCTCCAGCAGCTCGACCACGTCCGGGAACTGGCCCGCGACCCGTTCCAGGCGGCGGGTGAACAGCTCGATCCGCCCGTCGGCGGTCCGGTGGGCCTGGAGCCGGACCCCGTCGTACTTGTACTCGGCCCCGCAGGACCCGCCCAGCCTGGCCAGCAGCTCGGCGGCGTCGCTCGTCCGCTGGGCCAGCATCGGCCGGACCGGGTTGCCCGGCCGGACCCGCATCCCCTCCACCTCGGCAAGGCCGCCGTGGACCAGGGTGGCCGCGACCAGGCCCAGGTCGGAGCAGATGTTGTAGGCCCGTTCGAGCACCGGCCGGTTGGCCCGGCTGTCGGTGTGGACCAGGGCCAGGGCGTCCAGGATCGTGGGGGAGCCGACCCCGAGCCGCAGCGACCCGGTGACGGTGCGGGCCAGGTAGCGGCCCTCCAGCGGGGTCGCCCGCTCGAGCAGGCCGCCAAGCAGCTCCAGCTTGCGGCCCTGGGAGCCGGGCCCGGCGGCGGCCGCGATCTGGTGCAGGGTCTCGAACAGGACCCCGACCTCAAGGGCGGACGGCCGGCCGGCGGCGCCGTGGGCGGCCAGCAGCTGCTCGACGGTGAGGCCGAGGTCGCCGGTCTCGCGCAGGGTGACCCGCACCTCCTCAAGGGGCACCCCGGTCCCGTCGGCCAGGGCCCGGGTGACCATCTTGTCGGCCAGGCCGATCTCGATCCCGGTGAACGCCGGCGCGATCTCGCCCTGGCACAGATAGACGACCCGGGGCAGCAGCTGCTCGGGTGTCTGGCGCAGCAGCTCGGCCAGCCGGTCGATCAGGGCCAGGCGGCTCGTGAGCTGCTCCAGGTCCCGGTAGGCGGCGGCGACAACCTCGTAGTTCACCGCCACAGGGTACGACAGGTCCAGCACACTGCTACGGTGACGGTTCCCGACCACAGGAGGCGGCCGATGCCTGGCCCCGACCCCAAAGGGGTGCTGCTGGATGTGGGCGGGGTCCTGCTCCCCACCCCCTGGGAGCGCCTGGAGTGGTTCGAGGCCGCCAACGGCTGGCCACCACGGACCCTGCCCTGGCGTGGCCCCCTCGACCCGGCCACCGACCCGCTGTGGCAGTCGGTGCAGGCCGGCGAGCTGTCCTCGGGCGCCTACTTCGACCGGCGGGCGGCCGAGATCAGCGCCCTGCTCGGCGAGCAGCGGAGCTGGCCGGAGGTGACCAGGGCGATGTTCGACACTCGGGCCGGGCTGGCCGTCCGGCCCGAGGGGCCGGCCCTGATCGCCGACGCCCGCGCCGCCGGGCTGCGGACCGGGCTGCTCACCAGCAAGCTGGTCGCCTTCCTGAGCCGGGAGGTGGTGGCTCGCAGCGAGCTCCTCAGCTCCTTCGACGTGCTCCTCGACGAGAGCGAGACCGGCATGGCCAAGCCCGACCCCCGGGCCTACGAGCAGGCCGCCGCGGCCATGGGCCTCGACCCGGCCGGGATCGTGTTCGTCGACGACGATCCGGCGAACGTGGCCGGGGCCGTCGCCGCCGGCATGGCCGGGGTCCAGTTCGACGTCACCGACCCGGCCGGCTCCTTCACCCGTGTCCGCCACCAGCTCCGACTCCGGAGGCCGCCATGACTTCCGCCCAGCAGCCCGACCTTGACGCCGTCGCCAGGGCCATCCTGCGACCAGCGCACCCCGGTCGCACCCTAGCCCGTCGGCCGTAGCCACAGCGACACCGTGGTCGGCTCGACCGTCTGCTCGACCCCGGCCAGCAGCTCGGCCGCGAGCGTGTCCAGGTCGATCTGGTCGCGCAGGCGGGCGCTGAACGCCTCCACCGTGCGGGCGGCGTCATAGCGGCGACGGTTGAAGCGCCGGTCCACCACCGCCTGGACCCGGAGGCGTAGGGGCTGGAACAGGGCGGCCACGGCCAGGGTGGCCCCGGCAACGGCCCAACTGGGCAGTTCCCCGCCGGCCCCGCCGAACAGCCCCAGGGCCAGCACCAGTCCGGCGTAGACGGCGCCGAGCACGGCGGTGAGGGCCGCGTAGACCAGGGTGCGGTTGATCAGCCGGTCGATGTCGTAGAGCCGGTAGCGCATGATGGCCACCCCGGCGGCGATCGGGACCAAGGCGATCGACAGCCCGAACAGCAGGTCGCCGGCAACCCCCTCGGGGAGGACGGTGATGGTGGCCAGCTGGGCCAGGAGCATCAGCGCGGCCGCGTAGGTGAACCACTTGAGCTGCTGGCGCTCGACCCCCTCCGACCGGCGGAAGCGCAGCACCACCGAGACGACCGAGGCGACCATGCAGGCGCCCAGGACCCCGAGCAGCACCGCCCCGAGGGCGCCGTTCTCCGGGTCGGGGGCGCCGGCCAGGCCGACCGGGTTGGGGAGGTAGACCTCCTCGTTCTGGAGCTTCAGGGTCGGCTGCACGGCCCCCAGGAGGGTCACGGCGGCGATCGCCAGCCCCCCAGCCACCGCCACCGGCCGCCAGCGGGGCGACGGCAGCCGGCCGGTGGGGAACAGCAGCAGGGTGAACACGAAGATCAGGCCGAGGATGGGCAGCCACCACCATGAGAACCAGGCCGCCAGGGTCGCCCCGGGCAGCGACCCCGGATCGGTGACGCAGGCGTACTCGGCGTACTCCATGGTCAGCACACCGGCCGAGGACAGCAACCCGATGGCCGAGAAGATCCAGCCGACGGCGTTGCCGGGCCGGTGGGCGACGATCACCGCCCCGACGACCATGAACGCCGTGAACGCCAGCGCCAGGGCCACGTAGAAGCCCGGCTCCCGCTGGACGTTGCCGTTGGCGAACGACAGCGGGACGGCCAGGTAGCCGGCGGCGAACACCGCCAGCAGGCCCCAGGCAACCCGGGTCGACCGCGAACGCATCGTCACATCCTAGGGACCGACCGTCCCGGGATCGTTACGGCCGCCCGGGCGGCCTACCCGGAGGCCTCGTGGCCGATGTGGCGGTCGACCTGGACCACCGTGCCGGTCCAGTCGCAGGAACGGCACCAGCAGTAGAAGACCCGGTCGGCGGCCGCCCAGTACTCCACCACCAGGCCGCCGGCACCGGCGATGGGGGCGCCGCACTGGGGGCAGTACCGGGGGGCGTCGAGGAGGTGCCGCTCGGCGTCGCGGGCGAAGGTGGCCGTCGGCGGCGGCAGCGGGTGGGGGTCGTCGGGCAGCACCTGGGCCTCAGGCATCGGCGCGGACCTCGGCCGCCTCGGTGTGGAGGCGCAGCAGGTCCTGGAGCTGGGGGGAGTAGCGGGTGAAGCCGAGGTTCATCCACTGGAGGGCGAAGTCGGCCCCGGCGCCGAACTTGTTCTTCTCACAGGGCAGGTCGATGCGGTCGTTGACGGCCGGGTCGCGGACCACGGCGATCGGGTCGCGGCCGGCGGCGACCGCGGCCAGCTGCTGCTTGAACTGCTTGCGGAGCATGGCGATGCCGACGTCGGACTTGCCCAGGTGCTCGACCGTCCGGTCGGTGATCGGGCCCTGGGTCACCCAGGCCATGATGTCCTGGCCCTCGACGTAGTCGACGATGTGGTTGCCCCGCTCGTCGCGCCACGGCAGCTCGTAGTCGGGGATGACGCCCTGGTCCGGGGCCGGGGCGCCGTCGGGGGCGTGGACCGTGTAGAGCACGAACCAGGTGGTGGTGTCGTCCACCGGGACCCGGATCTGCATCTGCTCGATGCCGGCGCCCCCGACCCGCATGCAGTAGGGGAAGACCATCGGGTGCCCGATGGCCCAGTCGTCGTCGTCCTCGCTGTGGCCCTCCAGCAGACGGCGCTTGATGATGCCGTGGTCGAACTCGTCGAAGGCGACCTTGACGTGGCGGCGCTGGAACGACTTGGGGGCCTCGAACCCCATCCGGTTGCCGAGGAACTCGAAGTAGCGGCCGTGGAGCCACTCGACATGGTGGGGGTCGACGGCGTTCTCCATGATCTGCAGCCAGTTGCAGGGCAGCAGGGCGTGGCCGAAGTCGCGCACCCCGTCCATCACATAGACGTCGTAGCGGGGCAGCAGGGGGGCCGGCTCGGGCCCGACGTACACCCAGACCATGCCCCCCAGCTCCTCGGCCCGGCCGGCCCGGGCCCGGACCCGGTCCTTGAACGTGGTCTTGTCGAGCTCGGCCGGCTGGTCGAGGCAGGTCCCGTCGCGGCCGAACAGCCAGCCGTGGTAGCCGCAGCGCAGGCCCTCGGCCTCCACGACACCGTAGGCCAGCGAGGCCCGCCGGTGCGGGCAGTGCTCCTCGACCACCCCGTAGGAGCCGTCCGGCGTCCGGTACAGGGCCCAGTCCTCGCCGAGCAGCCGCACCCGCTTCACCGGGAACTCCTCCAGCTGGCGGGTGAAGGCCAGCGGATACCAGTAGCGGCGCAGGAGCTCGCCCATGGGTGTGCCCGGCCCGACCCGGGTGAGCTCGGCGTTCTGCTCGGCGGTCAGCATGCAACGGCCTCCTTACGACTCCAGGATGGTGACGGTGCCCTGGTTGCCGTCAACGCGGATGCGCTGGCCGGTCTTGATCGTCTTGGTCCCGAACGCGGTGCCGGTCACGGCGGGCAGGCCGTACTCGCGGCAGACGATGGCGGCGTGGGCCATCATCCCGCCGACGTCGGTGACGGTGGCCCCGATCTTGCCGAAGATCGGCGCCCAGCTGGGGGCGGTGAGGGGCGCGACCAGGATCTCGCCCGCCTGGATCTCGCCGATCTGGTCGGCCGAGAAGATCACCCGGGCCGGGCCCTCGGCCACTCCGGGGGAGGCGGCGAAGCCCCTGAGGGTGCCGTCCCCGCCGCCGTCGCCGGCCCCGAGCCACTGCTTGACGCTCTCGCCGGTGATGCCCCACAGCATGATCGTGAACGGCTCGGTCACGACCTCGGGCGGCCGACCGA
This sequence comes from Actinomycetes bacterium, assembly GCA_035275125.1. Classification (GTDB taxonomy): domain Bacteria; phylum Actinomycetota; class CALGFH01; order CALGFH01; family CALGFH01; genus CALGFH01. Next base: position 8,251 of record DATENJ010000348.1, read on the forward strand.
GGGCTGGCGGCGGCGACCAGGACCGCAGCGCGGTCAGGATGCCCCGGCGGCGCTCCAGCTCCCGGCCCCAGTAGGCGGGGCCGCGGGGCTTCACTCCGACCGCCCAGGCGCTGTAGTAGTCCCACAGGGCCTCGGGGACTTCGTCCCGCTTGAGCAGGAAGATATCGTTCTCGTCCCCGAAGAACCCTTCCTTGGCCAGGACCCCGCCGAGCTGGCGCATCTTGCGCCACAGCACCGAGTGGCTCCAGTGCTCGACGTAGAAGTTGTGGTTCTCGACATAGGGGAACACCACCCGGGCCAGGCCGAGCTTCTGCTCGAAGGCGGCCCGGTCCTCGTCGGTGGCCAGCAGCTCGCCGTACTCGGCGACGATCCGGTCGCGCTCGGCCCGGATGGCCTCGATGGGCCGGCCGATGTCGACCCCCTCGCGGAGCTTGGCGATGTAGTCGCGCACGAACCCGAACGGGGTGTCCAGGTGCTCCAGCCACACCTCGTCGGTGTGGTAGAAGCCGCTCCCGGACGAGAAGTTGAACCACGGCTGGGCCGACGCCTCCCACTGGGCCAGCCACGCCCGCCCGGCCTCGCTGCCCCGCAGGCCCTCCATCACCGCCGCCGCCGACGGCTGGTCGAAGGCGCCGTCGACCCGGCTGTCGACGGCCAGGCGGGCCAGCTTCTTGAGCTCCTCGTCGGGCTGGAACAGGTCGACCTCGACCCCGGCGACCATCTTGGCGATGGCCAGGTCGGGGATGCTGGGGAAGGCCTGCTTGCAGAAGCCGAAGAAGTCGAGGTAGGCGGCGTAGCCGAGGTTGAGGAACTCGAAGTGGTACTGCCACAGCTGCAGGGCCAGGTCGACCAGCTTGTGGTACTGGCGCTGGAGCTCGAAGCCGGAGCCCATGCCCCGGCCCTCGGTGACCACGGCCAGGTCCTCGGCGTCGGGCAGGGGCTCGAAGCTGAGCGCCTCCATCTCGCCGATGAGGCCGCGGATCTTGCCCATCCACTGCTCGTACAGCGAGGCCCAGTTCTGGAAGTAGAAGCCGGCCCGCTCCAGGAACTGGGGGACCCTGGCCTCGATCTCGGCCGGGTCGGCGACCCCGACCGGGGACAGGTAGGCGTAGCCGTTGAGCACCCGGAAGTCGACCCCGAGGGCTGGCGGGATCAGGTAGTGGCGGGTGTTGTACTGCGACAGCGAGGCCAGGGCGAACTCGTAGAAGGTGGCGTCCCAGGGGCTCAGGACCTCTGGCCAGTGGACCCCGTCCTGGAACCAGAACATCGAGTCCTCGTACTCGCGCCGGTCGTTCGAGAACGGCAGCGAGTAGGTGTACAGCTCCTGCCACCCCTCGGCCCCCGCTGGGGTCTGGATCTCGAAGGGGCTGGGGAACCGGTCCGCCATGGCCCTGTCCTTTCCGTCGAGGCCCGGGTCACGGCCCGGGCGAGTCCGAGCTTCCACGTGTGTGCAGCGGCGACAGCAGGGTGGCGACGATGCTGGCCATCGGGTCGCTGGCGGCGGCGACGGGCGTTGCCGCCTTGCGGCTCCAGACCGTCTCCGGGCGGGCCTGGAGCAGGGTCACGGCCTGGTCCGCGGGCAGGTCGGCGTCGAGGGCCCACTCCACGTCTTGGGGGCGGCGGTAGTGCCGCTCGGCCCGGCGGGCCAGCCGGGCCACCGCCTTGACCTGGTCGTCGGTGAGGCTGGGGGCGGTCCGGCGGGCCTCGTCGACCGCGACCCGCTCGACCCGGTCGCCGTCGCCCAGCCGGTACTCGACCGCCTTGTCGGAGATGGTGCGCTGGACGATCTCGCCCAGCACCTTGTCGACCAGGAAGCTGTCGGGGGTGACCTCGCCGGACACGATGCCCTCGCCGAACCCCCAGGCGGCCTCGACCGCGACCTGGGAGCGGTCGCCGTCGCGGGGGTTGAGGGTGAAGGCCACCCCCGCGGCGGTGGGGCGGACCATCTTCTGGACCCCGACCGACATGGCGACCACGTCGTGGTCGTAGCCGCGCTCACGCCGGTAGGCGATCGCCCTGGCCGTGAACAGGCTCGACCAGCAGCGGGTGAGGTGGCGCAGCACCTCGTCGGCCCCGCGGACCCACAGGTAGGTGTCGTGCTCGCCGGCGAAGCTGGCGTCGGGCAGGTCCTCGGAGGTGGCCGAGGAGCGCACCGCCACCGGGACCGCGTCGAGCTCGCAGCGCTCGCACAGCTGCTGGTAGGCGGCGTGGACGGCCGCGGCCACCTGGTCGTCGAGGGGGACCTGCTCGATGCGCCGGCGGATGGCCGCGCTCAGCTCCTCCAGCGCCGCCGGGTCGGCCAGGTCGACCTCGCCGAGCAGCCCGGTCACGGCCTGGCGGACGTCGGCGTGGCCGCGGACGGTGTGGTAGGCGTCGACGGTGACCGCGAACCCGGGCGGCACCGGCAGCCCGGCGGCCAGCATCTCCCCGAGGCTGGCGTTCTTGCCGCCGAGGCGGGCCCGCTCGGCCGGGTCGTAGCCGTCCAGCCAGCAGACGAAGCTCATCGGATGCCCTCCCACCAGTCGGGGCGGTCCGCCGGCGGCGGGACCTGGACCTCCTGGACCCGGTTGCGGAAGGCGACCAGGGCCTCGCCGCCGCCCTCCTTCAGCTTCACCAGGACTTCCTCGGTGTTGTAGGGCTCGCCCGGGTCGTAGCCGACCGCCCAGGCGGCGAACGCCCGGATGGGGCCGGAGTGGGTCGCGCACACGATGCGGGCCCCCGGGGCCTCGTCGACCAGCCGCAGGAAGCCCGACCAGAAGCGGCGCACGCAGCTGGCCGGGGGCTCGAAGTGGAGCATGGGGATGGTCATCCAGTGGTGGATGGGGTCGGCCCCGCCCTGCTGGACGTTCCAGAACCGGTCGACCTCGACCAGCCACATCGGCCGGTCCCCGAGGGCGACCCGCTCGTAGCGCTCGGACAGGGCCTGGTACATGCGAAAGGCGCTGGTCACGTCGCGCAGGCCGTCGGGGGTGGCGACCTGGAAGTTGCGGAACTCGGCCATCGGGCGCGGCTCGGCGACCTTGGCGTCGCGGCGCCACAGGTCGAGGCCGTCGAGCAGGCCGCGGTGGAGGTGCTCGGCCGTCTGGCGGGCCCGGTTGGTGTCGGCGCAGACGATCTGGACCTGCTCGCCGTCGCGGATGCCCTTGGACAGGTCGAAGCCGCGCCGGTGGGCCTGCCAGCCGCCGAGGGGGGTGAGGCCGCTCTCGGTCGAGTACCCCTGGGTCTCGCCGTGGCGGACGATGTGGACCTGGGCGGCCACCTTGAAGACCCCGGCCTCGGTCTCGGGGACGATCTCCTTGGTCCGGGTGATCTCGGCCCAGGCCCTGGTCACCTCGAGGGGCTCGCCGTTCCAGACCGGCGGGGGTGCGTCGGGGGCGTCGGGGTCGGCCCGCCGCTCCCGGAACCGGCGCAGGTACAGCGGCGTGGCGCTGTCGGTCTCGGCGGCGTCGGCGTCATTCTCGGGGGTCGCCGCCCGGGCCCGCCGGCGCAGGTAGCTGGCCAGGTACAGGGGCGCGTCGGGCCGCTCGGTCCGCGGCAGCGGCGGGTCTTCGGCCATCTCGCCCCCTCTCAGCTGTGGACCGTCAGGAACCGCTGGTTGACGGCGCCTTCGTAGTAGAAGATGGCCCGGCCCATCTCGGCCTCGGTCCAGGTGACGACCTCGTGGTCGGGGTCGACCCAGTAGCCGCCGGTGAACACCTCGTTGCGGTTGCCGAGCGGGTCGAAGAAGTAGACGGCGTACCCGCGGGTGGCCCCGTGGCGGGTCGGGCCGACGTCGATCGGCACCCCGTGGTAGGCGAGGGTGTCGGCGGCGGTGCGGACCTCGTTCCAGTCGTCCAGCCAGAACGCGAAGTGGTGCAGGCCGCCGTTGGGGCCGGTGACCAGGGCGATGTCGTGGGGGGTGTGGGACACCTCCAGCCAGGTGGCCAGCTGGTGGCCGTCGTCGGCCAGGATCTGCTCGGTCAGCCGGAACCCGAGCACGTCGCGGAAGAACCGGGTCCCCTCGTCGACGTCCTCGGCGGTGACGAAGATGTGGTCGATCCGCGGCGGGGCGATCCCGACCAGCCCGAGCGGCCGCGGCGGCGGGTTGGTCCGGGGGAGCAGGTTGCCGACCTTCTCCATGCCGTGGACCAGCTCGCAGCGGTGCCCGGTCGGGGTCTGGAAGCGGATCGCCTCGCCGTGCCCGGGGGCGAGCTCGCCGCGGGCGTGACGGGTCACCTGGCCGCCATCCTTCTCGACCCGCTGCTCGAACCGCTCGAGGTCGTCGGCGTGCTCGACCTTGAAGCCCATGTGCTCGAGGCCGTGGGTGGCGGCGTAGCGCAGGATCACCGAGTGGTGCTCGTGCTCGTCCCAGCACTTGAGGAACACCCGCTCGGCGTCCCGGCCCGTCTCCAGCAGCCCGAGGACCTCGGTGTAGTAGGCGGTGGCCAGCTCGAGGTCGGGCACCCGGACCTCGACATGGGACAGGCGCAGGATGCCCATCTCAGGTGTGCACCTTCATGAACCGTTCGTTGAGGTCGCCCTCGTAGTAGAAGATGGCCCGGCCGATGTTGTCCTCGGTCCAGGTGATGGTGGGGAAGTCCGGGTCGGGCCGGTAGCCGCCGGTGAACACCTCGTTGCGGGTCCCGAGCGGGTCGAAGAAGTAGATCGTGTTGCCCCGGGTGATGCCGTGGCGGGTCGGGCCGACGTCGATCTGGACGCCGTTGTAGGCCAGGATGTCGGCCGCCTTGCGCACGTGGTCCCAGTCGTCCAGCCAGAAGGCGAAGTGGTGCAGGCCGCCGTTGGCCCCGGTGACCACGGCCAGGTCGTGGGGCGAGTGCGACCGCTCCATCCAGACGCCGATCTGGTGGCCGTTGCCGTCGAGCAGCTGCTCGCTGAGGCGGAACCCCAGGACCTCCATGTAGAAGCGGGTCGCCTCGCCGACCTCCTCGGCGGTGACCAGGACGTGGTCGATCCGGGGCGGGGCGATCCCGGCCAGCCCCGGGGGCGGGAACGGGGGCGGGTTGAGCTTGGGGAGCAGCCCCCCGACCCGCTCGACCTCGCGGACCAGCTCCATCTGCTGCCCCGACGGGGTCTCGAAGCGGATCGACTCGCCCTGGCCGACCGACTCGCCCCGCGAGACCCGGCGCACCGGGAACCCGTAGCGCTCGACCCGCGACTCGAGCTCGGCCAGGTCCTCGTCCTGCTCGACCTTGAAGCTGATCAGGTCGAGGCCGACCCGGGGGGCGTAGCTCAGCCTGACCGAGTGGTGGTCGCTCTCGTCCCAGCACTTGAGGAACACCTCGGTGGCCGTCCGCTCGACCTCGAGCAGGCCCATGACCTCGGTGTAGTAGGCGGTGGCGAGGTCAAGGTCGGGCACGCGGACGTCCACGTGTGCCAGGCGGAGGATCCCCATGCACGCTCCTTGTCCTGCGGCTGGGGAAGAACCTACGTCGCGTCCCGCTCCGCGGGATAGCGTCCCTTCCCGCATGGAGGAACGTGGGCTATGGTCGCCAGACGATGCAGAAGCCCGACCCTCAGCGGATGCGCCAGGCCATGGCCGACTTCGTGGCCGCCGTCCATGAGGCCTACCTGGCCCAGGCCCGGCTGCTGCCGCCGGCCGCCCAGGCGCGGCTGCCGCTCCTCCAGGCACAGCGGCTGACCGTCGCCGCCGCCGGGGCCCGCAACCTGCACGTGATCGGCACCGCCGAGTCGTTCCCGGCCCCGGTCGGCCAGGAGGTCGAGGTGACCGGGGAGGCCGACGGGCTGACCTGGGAGCTGCGCTTCTTCGACCCGGTGGTGCTGCCCGTGCTCGGCCTGGTCGCCGAGGCCGACGGGCCGGACCCCGAGGAGGTCCGCCGGGTGCTCGGGGTCGGGACCTACCTGTACCACCTGGTGGTCGAGCCCGGCTCCCAGCTCACCCCCCACCACGCCACCCACGCCGGGACCGGCCTGGCCAACGCCCACGCCAGCGCCGCCCGCGAGCTGGAGACGATCCGGGCCCACGCCCCCGGCCGCCAGGAGCTGGCCGACGAGCTGGCCGGCGCCACCACCGCCGGCCTGGTCCGGGCCCAGGCCCTCC
>DATENJ010000349.1:0-2093 GCA_035275125.1 Actinomycetes bacterium
CACCGGGCCGACCTGGCCGCCGGGCTCGGGATCAGGCGCGGCCCGGCCGCCAACCGGGGGTTCGTGGTCCGCCGCCCCGAGCCCACCTACGCCCGCGAGTGGATGTCGCGCAAGCACCTGGCCAACATGGCCCGGCGCCGCCGCCACCTCGCCAAGTCGCTCGACACCGAGGTGGTCACCGTCGACCGGGCGGCCGGCGGCGTCGAGGCGGCCGTCGAGCAGTTCCTGGCCCTGGAGTCCAAGGGCTGGAAGGGACGCAGCCGGACCGCGCTGTCCTGCCGGCCCGGGCACGACCGGTTCTTCCGCGAGATGTGCCAGGGCTTCGCCGACAAGGGGCGGCTGATGTTCCTCAGCCTCGAGGCCGGGCCCCGGGTGGTGGCCCAGAACACCGCCCTGGTGGCCGGCGAGGGGCTGTTCGGCTTCAAGCGGGCCTACGACGAGGAGTTCGCCCGCTGGTCGCCCGGCTCGCTGCTCGACCTCGACGTGCTCGACTGGTTCCACCGGTCGGCCCGGCTGGCCTGGCTGGACACCTGCTCGGCGCCGGACGACGGGAACGGGTCGCGGGCCTTCGGCGACCGGCGGCCGCTGTCCACCGTGGCCGTCCCGCTCAGCCCGGTGGGCGCCGCCGCCGCGGCCATGGTCCCGGCCGGCGTCCGCGCCCGCCGCTATGTCCGCGGCACCAGGGCCGGCCAGCTGGTGCGCCAGCGCCGCCTGGCCAGGAAGAAGGGCTGAGCCGGGCATGCGGATCGCCTGTGTCGGCGGCGGCCCGGCCGGGCTGTACCTGGCCATCCTGCTGAAGCGGCGCGACCCGCGGCACGAGGTCACCGTGCTCGAGCGCAACCCGGCCGGCGTCACCTACGGCTGGGGGGTGGTGTTCTGGGACGACCTGCTGGAGAGCCTGGCCGCCAACGACCCGCCGACCGCCGCCACCATCGCCGCCGAGGCCTTCCGCTGGACCGGCCAGCGCATCCTGGTCGACGGCGAGTCCGAGGCCGGCCTGGCCGGCGACGGCTTCAGCATGCGCCGCCAGCGGCTGCTCGACATCCTCACCGACCGGGCCGGCGGGCTCGGCGTTGAGCTGCGGTTCGAGGACGAGGTGACCGACCCGGCCCAGCTGGACGGCCACGACCTGGTGGTGGCCGCCGACGGCGTCAACAGCCGGCTGCGGCGGGCCCGTCCCGACAGCTTCGGGACCCGGACCGAGACTGGCCGCAACCGCTACATGTGGCTGGGCACGACCAAGGTGTTCGACGCCTTCACCTTCGCCTTCGTGCGCACCGAGGCCGGCTGGATCTGGTGCCACGCCTACGGCTTCGACGCCACCGCCAGCACCTTCATTGTTGAGTGCTCGCCAGAGACCTGGGCCGGGCTCGGGTTCGGGCAGCTCGGCCTCCAGGAGAGCACGGCCCGCCTCGAGGAGCTGTTCGCGGCCCAGCTGGACGGGCACCGGCTGGTCGCCCAGGGCCCTGACCGGGAGCGGGCGCCGTGGCTCAGCTTCCGGACGGTGACCAACGAGTGCTGGCGCCACGGCAGCCTGGTCCTGGCCGGCGACGCCGCCCACACCACCCACTTCACCATCGGGTCGGGCACCAAGCTGGCCATCGAGGACGCCATCGGGCTGGCCGGCGCCCTCGGCGACGACGACGACCTCGAGACGGCCCTGGCCGCCTACGAGCGGGACCGCAAGACCTCGCTCCTGCTGCTCCAGCGCGAGGCCCGCAACAGCGCCCGCTTCTTCGAGACCCTGCCCAGGTACATCGACCTGGGCTCGGACCGGTTCGCCTCGCTGCTGCACCAGCGCCGCTCGCGGCTGCTGCCGCGCATGTCCCCGTCGGGCTACTACCGGCTGCGCCGGACCAGCGAAGAGTTCGTGCTGCTCGACCGGCTGTGGCACTGGGCCGCCAGCCGCCGCCGTGAGCGCGAGGTGCGGCGCGGGTCGAGGGCCTAGCGGCCCGGCCTAGAACAGCGCCCTGGCGAGGTCCCGGCGGTAGCGGGTGGTCAGCGGGTGGTCGTCGCCCAGCAGGCGGAACACGTCCAGCATCAGCGCCCTGGCCTGGTCGCGGGTCTCGCCCTGGCCGTCGCGGACGGCGTCC
>DATENJ010000350.1:0-3488 GCA_035275125.1 Actinomycetes bacterium
GTCACGGCCGGGATGGCCGGGCTGGCGGTGCTCGGGCTGGTCGCCTCGTCGCTCGACCTCTCAGTCACCCGCACGCGGACCCAGAACGAGCTGCTCCGCACCGGCCTCCCGGTGACCCACGCCGAGGACGAGCTGGCCACCGTCGACACCGTCGGCGGGCCGCCCAAGGGCCGGCGGCTCCTGGTCGGCGGGGTCGGGATGACGTCGCTGACGGTCGACACCAAGCTGATGGGGTACCTGTCCAAGGCGCTGCGCCCGGAGGCCGAGGACTTCCTGGTCATCGCCTTCGGCATGGGCGGCACCTACCGCTCCGGGCTCCAGCTCGGGCTGCGGACCGACGCCGTCGAGCTGTCCCCCACCGTCCCCAGCCGCATGCCGGTGTTCTTCCCCGACGGTGAGCGGTTCCTGCACCATCCCAAGGGCCGGGTGATCGTCAGCGACGGCCGCAACTACGTGCGGCTGTCCCGCGAGACCTACGACATGGTGGCCGTCGACCCCGCCCCGCCGATCGAGAGCGCCGGCTCGGTGGTGCTCTACACCCGCGAGTTCCTGACCGAGGGCAAGGCCCGCCTGCGGCCCGGCGGCGTGTTCATGCTCTGGATCCCCTACGCCCTCCCGCTCGACGACTTCAAGGAGCACGTGCGCACCTTCGCCGGCGTCTTCGGTCACGTCCGGCTGGTGCTCTCGCCGGGCCGGCACGGGGTGTTCATGTTCGGCTCCGACGCCCCGCTGGAGTTCGCCGAGCCCAACGTCCGGAAGGTCCTCGGCGCCCCCGCCGCCATCAGCGACCTGAACGACGTGCCCGACCACCCACCGACCGACGCCGACGGCTGGGTCGAGGAGGTCCGTCGCTCGCAGTGGCTGGCCGACGACCAGCTGCGCTCCTTTCTCGGCGCCGGTCCGCAGATCACCGACGACCGCCCCCGCTCCGAGTACTTCCTCTGGCGCCGCGCGTTCATGGACGACCAGGCCTACATCAGCGACTCCATGCTCCGAGCCGCCGCTCGCTGACGCGGCCGGCGTTCAGGCGTCGGTCTGGGTGACCTTGTCGAGCCCGCGGGGCGCGTCCGGGTCCAGACCCTTGGCCCTGGCCAGCGCCTCGACCAGGAGCTGCCCGGGGACCACCAGGGCAAACGGCGCCAGATACTCGGGCAGCGAGCGGGCCGGGGGGCCGGGGAGGGTGGTGCGGCAGGCGGCGGCGAAGCCGGCGTCGCCGCCGACGCCGTAGACGGGGGCGGTGGTGGTGGCGATCCGGTGGGCCAGGGCGGTCATCTCGGGGAGCATCGGGCCGTCGGCGGCGGCGACCAGGAGGGCCGGCGTCCGGGCGTCGAGGATCGCGATCGGCCCGTGGACCAGGTCGGCGTAGGACAGCCCGACCGCGGTGACGTAGCAGGTCTCCTTGAGCTTCAGGGCGATCTCCAGCGCCGTGGAGTAGGCGAACCCTCTCCCTGACACCACCAGGGTGCGCGCATCGACCAGCCGCTGCGCCAGTTCCTCGGCGGCGGGGGCCGACTCCAGCAGCTCCGACACCGCCTCCGGGACCCTCCGCAGCTCCCCGGGCGCTAGGCCGGCGCCGGCGGGCGCCAGGGACAGGGCGAGGACCGCGATCGCGGCCAGCTGGGTGGTGTAGGTCTTGGTGGCGGGGACGGCGAGCTCGTCGCCCGCCTGGGTGACCAGGGTGGTGTCGGCCAGCTCGGCCAGGGGCGAGGCGGCCTCGTTGGTGATCGCGACGGTCCGCGCGCCGTGGTGGCGGGCCCAGTCGAGGGTGGTGACGATCTCCTCGGTGGCGCCGGACTGGGAGACGGCCACGGCCAGCACGCCGCCGAGGTCGAGGTCGGCGTGGTAGGCGGTGGCCAGGGACGGCGAGCCGAGCGAGGCCAGCCGGCCGGCCCGGGCGGCGCAGAGGTACTGGCCGTAGACGGCGGCGTTGTCCGAGGAGCCTCTGGCGAGGAACAGGACCTGCCTGGTGTCGCGGGCCAGCGCCGTCAGCTCGGCCACCTGCGGCAGCAGGGCGTCGAAGGTCCGGCGCAGCGCCGCCGGCTGCTCGCCGATCTCGACCCGCATCTGGCTCGGCACCACACCCTCCCCGGAAAGTGGCCTAGTCCACATTGCCAGCCTCACAGTAGCACCCCGCGAAAGGTGGCGAGTGGGGTCGAACTAGTCGGCGGGGGGCTTCGCCGTTGATACTGTCTGGCACATGGGAGGGCCGGGCTCGTCCCGGCGTGCCGGAGTCGGAGGGAACACATGCCCGAGCGACGTGTCGCTGTTGGTTCCAAGGTCGGCCTGCATGCCCGGCCCGCCGCCATGTTCGTCCAGGCGGCAGCAAAGCAGCCAGTGAAGGTGACCATCGCCAAGGTGGGCGGCGACCCGGTCGACGCCCGCAGCATCCTGTCGGTGCTGGCCCTCGACGCCCGCGGGGGCGACGAGATCGTGCTGGTCGCCGAGGGCGACGGCGCCGACCAGGCCCTCGACGAGCTGGCCGCCCTGGTCGCCAGGGACCTCGACAGCGAGGAGTAGCCGATGGCCGAGTCGCTCAGCGGCATCGGGGTCAGCCCCGGCGTCGCTGCCGGGCCAGTGGCGCAGATGGCCCCGCCCCCGGTGGTGCCGACCGACGCAGCTCCCTCCGGCGACCCCGAGGCCGAGAACCAGGCCGCCATGGCCGCCATGAAGGCGGTCGCCACCACCCTGGAGGAGCGGGCCGCCCGCGCTCCCGGAGAGGCGGCCAGCGTGCTCGCCGCCCAGGCCATGATGGCCGAGGATCCGACCCTGGCCTCCAAGGTCACCGACGGGGTGCAGGCGGGCAAGGCCGCCGTCACCGCGGTGGTCGACGCCTTCGAGGAGTTCCGGGCCATGCTGGCCGCGGCCGGGCCCTACATGGCTGAGCGGGTCGCCGACCTGGACGACCTGCGCAACCGCACGATCGCCACCCTGCTCGGGGTACCGATGCCCGGCGTTCCCGACCCGGGTCATCCATTCGTGCTGGTGGCGCTCGACCTCGCGCCGGCCGACACGGCGACCCTCGACGCCGAACGGGTGCGGGCCATCATCACCGAGGAGGGCGGGCCGACCAGCCACACGGCGATCCTGGCCAAGTCGCTCGGCATCCCGGCGGTGGTCACCTGTCACGGCGCCACCGCCATCCCCGAGGGCGAGACGGTCCTGGTCGACGGGACCGAGGGAAGCGTGGTCGTCGCCCCCGACGAGGCCACCGTCACCGAGGCGCTCGACGCCGAGCAGCAGAAGCTGGCCGCTCTCCAGGCGGTCAGCGGCCCCGGCCGCACCTCCGACGGGCACCCGGTACAGCTGCTGGTCAACATCGCCGGCGACAAGGACCTGGCGCCGGCGGACACCGCCCGGCTGGACCCGGCGATGGTGCTCGCGCTGGTCACCCGGCGCGGTGGGCCGACCAGCCACACCGCGATTCTGGCCAGGTCGCTGGGATTGCCGGCGGTGGTCGCCTGCCCGGGTGCGCTCGACCTGGCCGACGG
>DATENJ010000351.1:0-2672 GCA_035275125.1 Actinomycetes bacterium
CGGCGTCGGCCCCGGACCGGGCACCCGCCCCCGACGACCCGGGAGCGGGCCTGTCACCAGGCCCCGGGCGGGACTCCGGAGTCAGGCCGGCCCGCTCACCGGGCACCAGGTGGGTCGGGCCGTTGGCCCCGGGCCAGCCGACGAGCGCGACCACGCCCCCGACCATGGCCAGGGCCGCGACGAGCACGCCGAGCAGCAGCACGGCCGTCCGCTGGGTGAAGAACGGCAGGCGGCGCAGCCCCGCCTCCCAGTGCAGCGGCAGCCGGTCCAACGCCCTGCGGATCGTACGCACGACCCGAACCCCCCCTATCGGTCAAGCGGAATGTTCTTCACGAACCATATACAGATCCGGCAGGGGAACACCAAATCGGCTGCCTGCTCGGCTACCATGAGCGGCTGACGACGACGTCCCGCCCATCCCCCGGGGTGCGACGCCGCCCCGGACCGACCCGAGGTGCCAGCACATGCCCGCCCCCCGTACCCTGCTCGACAAGGTCTGGGACCGCCACGTTGTGGCGGAGCCGCCCGGCCTGCCGGCCGTCCTGTACGTCGACCTCCACCTGGTCCACGAGGTGACCTCCCCCCAGGCGTTCGCCGGGCTGGCCGCCCGCGGCCTCAAGGTCCGCCGGCCCGACCTGACCCTGGCCACCGCCGACCACTCGGTGCCGACCTCGGACCGGTCCCTGCCGATCGTGGACGAGCTGGCCAGGGCCCAGGTGGAGCGACTGGAGCGCAACTGCGCCGAGCACGGCATCCCGCTGCACGGCATGCACAGCGCCCACCAGGGCATCGTCCATGTCATCGGCCCCGAGCTGGGGGCCACCCAGCCGGGCATGACGATCGTCTGCGGCGACTCCCACACCGCCACCCACGGCGCCTTCGGCGCCCTGGCCTTCGGGATCGGGACCAGCGAGGTCGAGCACGTGCTGGCCACCCAGACCCTGCTCCAGCGCCGCCCTAGGACCTTCGAGGTCCGGGTCGAGGGCCGCCTGGTCCTCGGGGTGACGGCCAAGGACGTGATCCTGGCCCTGCTGGCCGAGATCGGCGTCGGTGCCGGCACCGGGCACGTGTTCGAGTACTCCGGCCCGGCCATCCGCGCGCTGTCGATGGAGCAGCGGATGACCATCTGCAACATGTCGATCGAGGGCGGGGCCCGGGCCGGCATGGTCGCCCCCGACGACACCACCTTCGAGTACGTGGCCGGCCGGCCGTACGCCCCCCGGGGCGAGGCCTGGGACCGGGCCCTGGCCGACTGGCGCACCCTGGGTGGCGACGACGGGGCCGTCTTCGACCGCACCGTCACCCTCGACGCCGGCCAGCTCGAGCCGATGGTCACCTACGGCACCAACCCGGGCATGGGCCTGCCCATCTCCGGCCGGGTGCCCGACCCCGAGCACGCCGGCGACCCGGCGGCCCGCCAGGCCCTGGCCAAGGCGCTCACCTACATGGATCTCAGACCGGGCGAGCCGCTGCTGGGCCGCCCGGTGGACGTGGTCTTCATCGGCTCCTGCACCAACTCGCGCATCTCCGACCTGCGCCAGGCGGCCGGGCTGCTGCGCGGCCGCCGGGTCGACCCGGGGGTGCGGGTGCTGGTCGTGCCCGGCTCCCAGGACGTCAAGCGCCAGGCCGAGGCCGAGGGCCTTGCCGAGGTGTTCCGGGCCGCCGGGGCCGAGTGGCGCGAGGCCGGCTGCTCGATGTGCCTGGCCATGAACGGCGACCAGCTCGCCCCCGGCCAGTACGCGGTGTCGACCTCCAACCGCAACTTCGAGGGCCGCCAGGGCGCCGGTGGCAGGACCTTCCTGGCCAGCCCCCTGACCGCGGCCGCCTCGGCCATCGCCGGGCGGATCGCCGACGCCCGCCCGCTCGTGGACCAGGGGGTGTAGGGGATGCCGGAGCCGCTGCGGCCGTTCACCAGCAAGCTCGTCCCGCTGCTGGCCGACAACGTCGACACCGACCAGATCATCCCCGCCCGCTACCTCAAGGGCACCAGCAAGGACGGGCTGGGCGAGGGGCTGTTCGCCGACTGGCGCTACGACGGCGACGGCGCCCCGCGGGCCGGCTTCGTCCTCAACCGGCCCGAGATGGCCGGCCGGACGGTCCTGCTGGCCGGGGCCAACTTCGGCTCGGGGTCGTCGCGGGAGCACGCCGCCTGGGCCCTCCAGGGGTTCGGGATCCGGGCCGTGCTGGCGCCGCTGTTCGCCGACATCTTCCGCAACAACGCCCTCAAGAACGGGCTGCTCCCGGTCGAGCTGCCGGCCCAGGTCCACGCCGAGCTGGCCGCCGCCGTCGAGGCCGACCCCGAGGCCGAGGTGACCGTCGACCTCGAGGCCGAGACGGTGACCCTGCCCGGGGGGCGGGCGGTCGGCTTCTCGGTCGACCCGTTCGCCCGCCAGATGCTGCTCGACGGCACCGACGAGCTCGGCTACCTGCTGTCCCAGGGGGCGCTGGTCGCCGCCTACGAGGACGCCCACCCGGCCCGGGTCGACACCACCGCCCCCGCCTGGGGTGGCTGAGGACCCGACCCCCTTCCCTCCGGGGGACCACCCTGGCGGTCCCCCGGACCCCCCCTTCCCGGCCGCGCTTGAGGTCGTTCCCGCCGGGCCGGTGGTGATGCGCCTGGCCGCCCCGGCCAGCAAGAGCGTCACCAACCGGGCCCTGCTCTGCGCCGCCCT
>DATENJ010000352.1:0-2119 GCA_035275125.1 Actinomycetes bacterium
TGGCCCTGCGGGCGGCGGTGTCGGCCATGCGGACCGTCGAGGCCGGCGAGCGGGTCTCCTACGGCCACCGCTGGCAGGCCCCCGCCCGGACCCGGGTCGCCACCCTCCCGGTCGGGTACGCCGACGGCCTGCGCCGCGGCCTCTCGGGCCGGATCCGGGCCCGGGTCGGCGGGCACGACCTGCCCCAGGTCGGTACCGTGACGATGGATCAGGTGATGGTGGACGTGGGCACAGCAGACGTCGAGGTCGGCCAGGTGGCCACCCTCCTCGGCGACCCGGCCAAGGGTGAGCCGGGCGTCGGCGAGTGGGCGGCCGTCCTCGGCACGATCGACTACGAGATCACCTGCGGCCTGTCGCCCCGCCTTCCCCGGGTCCACCACGGCGCCGGCCGCCCCACCAGCCGCCAGAGCACAGTCCAGGAGGCGGTCCGGTAGTGGCGAACAAGCCCGCCAAGAAGGCAGCCCCGCGCAGCCGGCAACGACCAGCCCGGCGGGGCGCCAAGAAGCAGAGCCCGCCGCTGACCGTCCGGGGGATCGGGCTGCTGGCCGGAGGGCTGCTGCTCGGGATCGGGGCCGGGGTGACGCTGGAACGGACGCTGGTCGGGCGGGACCGGCGGCGGGAGGACCCGGAGGCCGGGGAGCCGTTCGGGAGGATCCGGGGCACCCCGACCAAGCTGACCAGTCATGACGGGACCCGGCTGCATGTCGAGGAGCTGGGCCAGGGCCCCTGTCTGGTGTTCGCCCACGGGTTCTCGCTCACCCAGGACGCCTGGCACTACCAGCGGCGCGACCTGCCCGAGCGCTTCCGCTGTGTCTTCTACGACCAGCGCGGCCACGGCCGCTCTGGGCGGCCCCGCAAGCACGACTACTCGCTCCAGGCGCTGGCCGGCGACCTCAAGGCGGTGCTCGACTGGACCGGCGAGGAGCGGGTGGTGGTCGTCGCCCACTCGATGGGCGGGATCGCCAGCCTCCAGTTCGCCGAGCAGTTCCCCGGGGAGCTGGGCACCCGGGTGGCCGGGCTGGTCCTGGTCGGCTCCACCTACATCGACACCGTCCGGGGCATGACGGCCGCGGTCAGCGCCTGGGGGTCGGCCTGGGCCCAGCGGACCCTGATCACCGGCGCCTTCCACTTCATGGGCCAGGACCCGGCCAGGGCCAACCAGCTCCGCCGCCGTGGCAGCGACCTCGGCTACCTGGGCACACGGCTGTTCGGCTTCGGGTCGAACCCCTCGCCCAGCCAGGTCGCGTTCATCGACCAGATGCTGGCCCGCACCGACGTCGAGGTCTGGGCCAAGGTGTTCCCGAGCCTGATCGACTTCGACCTCTCGGAGTCGCTGGCGGCGGTCAACGTCCCCGCCCTGATCGCCACCGGCGACAAGGACCGCCTGACCCCGCCGGCCGCGGCAAGGCACATGGCCGAGAAGATCCCCGGCGCCCGCCTGCTGATCCTTGAGGACGCCGGCCACTGCGCCTTCCTGGAGGAGCACGAGGTGCTCGACGCCGAGATCGTCGCCCTCGCCGACGAGGCGCTGGCCCCGGCCAAGGCGGCCGGGCGGGCGGCACGGAAACGCCGCCGCAGCGGCGTCCGCCGGGTCCAGGGGTCCTGAGGTGGCGCTCGGCATCGAGGACCTGGCCGTCGGGCACTGGACCGACCCGATCGGGCTGACCGGCTGCACGGTGGTGGTGCCGCCCCCCGGGAACGTCGCCGCGGCCAGCGTCCGCGGGGGCGGGCCGGGCACCCGCGAGACCGACCTGCTCCAGCCGCAGGCCCACATCGAGAGCGTCTCGGCGCTGCTGCTGACCGGCGGGAGCGCGTTCGGGCTGGCCGCGGCCCAGGGGGTGGTGGACTGGTGCGAGCGGCGCGGCCTTGGCTACGGCCGCTTCGGCCGGCCGATCCCGATCGTGCCCGCGGCCGTGCTGTTCGACCTCATGGTCGGCGACTGGGAGGCCCGCCCCGGCCCGGCCGAGGGCGAGGCCGCCTGCCTTGCCGCCTCCACCGCCGAAGGGCCGCTGGGCAACGTCGGCGCCGGCATGGGCGCCACCGTTGGCAAGACGGCCGGCCCCGACCACATGACCAAGGGCGGCCTCGGCTGGTCGGTGGTCGAGGCCGGGCCGGTCAC